>JAYELL010000076.1 GCA_034717495.1 Chloroflexota bacterium
CCAGAGGGGGGAATTTCCGGTCGCTCCCGCTGCAAGGGGCCGGGAGGGATGTGCGAAGGCCGTCCACGAATAGGGCCGGCCATAGATCGCGGTCCGTCGTCCGTTGTCTGCGGTCTTCTGGAAGCGGTCTGCCGTCTGTCGTCCGCTGTCTTCCGAAAGCCGCGTCCCCCCTCCCCGTGTCTCCGTGTCCCCGCGTCTCCCCTCCCCGCGTCCCCCCTCTTCGTGTCCTTCGTACCCTTCGCGCTTCGCGTCCTTCGCACCCTTCGCGCCTTCGTGGTCCAAACCCTCCCCGCGTCCCCGACTCGCCACAATATTTCCACATTTCCCCGATTCCATGCTATAATCCCTGATACCACTTGCCCCCGTGGTGGAATTGGTATACACGGCAGGTTGAGGGCCTGTGCCCGATAGGGCGTGTCCGTTCGAGTCGGACCGGGGGCACCTGAGGAAGAGAACCATGGCACCCCGAGAAAGGTCGTCGCACCGGCACCTTTCTCGTTTTGTTTCCGGGGCCTGAATTCCCCCACCACTGTTTCTCTATTCCACCAACTTGCGGTATCATCCACAACAATCACTTCTTTCACTGAGAGAGGGTCTACGCGAAACTATCGAGTGGTACCGTTCCTTGGCCGATGGATTTGGGAGAAAACAATATGAATCGCTTTGAGCGAAAGCTGGCTGCATCGTCGATAACAATGATGGTTTTTGCGGTTTGCCTCCTGATCGCCTGGGCAAGCGGCCTCGGCCCCGGTGGCTGGTCGATCCCCCCGGTCTCCGCCCAACTGGCACCACATGACGAATTTCCCCATTTCGACGAGGACGAGTGGCACTCCACCCAGATGCACATCCACGGCTGGAGCAACCACAACGCGGGCTCCCAACCTGCTTCCGTTCAGTTGCACACCGACTGGGCCCACGACGCCGGGCTCGACGTGATCTGGTGGAGCGAGTACAACAAGGTCTTTACCCAGGACACCGATTTCACCATCAACCTGCCCGAAGCCACCATCAGCAACACGTTGGATATCCAGATGCCGCCACCACCTGATACCCACATCTACATGATAGGGTGGCAGGTTGGCTGGCTCGCAGCCAGTACCAGCGCCGATGGCTCACAATCGGTGGCGTTGGAAGATGGTTCATTGCGCATGAGTGCCCATGGAGAAGGAACAGATTATTCCTGGCTCACCTATCGCGCCATGCGGAATCCCAGTACCAACCTCAGGGGGCACGGTCTGGTACGCCCGCTGGCCAGCGATCCGGTCCTGGGCCTCGATGTTTCGCTGTGTGTGGACAGCGGCCCGGACGCCTACGCACAGATGGAACTGGGACTCTCCTGGCATGATTACGGCCAGCCCCGATCGCAATCCCTGGTCTATCGTTTCGTTGATCCAGACCAGCCGGCCAGTGTCATCATCGGCACGCACCGGGTTACGACCACGGTGCCCCTCACCGGTACTCATGTGGAACTGCCCCTGCTGGATGGTGTGAGTGTATTACAGGACGGCAACGATAACGCGATTCAGGAGCTCTATTTCTCGGTCGGCGGCCGGGAAGGCGCAGAAAGCTGCATGGAGATCAGCAATTTCAACTTGCATAGCCACCAACCCGATGCGGTGTCCAATGTAGCAGACCATCATGCCACCATATCCGATTACCAGAGTCGTTACCAGGTTGTAGGCCTGGAGGGTTGGGAACAGAATGCCGGTCTCAGACACCTGAATCCCTACTTGCCATCGGATGCCGGCCTGGTGCCGGGATGGGACGATGTCCAGGCCCGGGATTTCGTTCCCCTGATTCATGACAACGGCGGGCTGGTTGCTCTCAATCATCCGTTCGGCGCAACCTATGGCGCTCCGTTGCCCGACGATGAGCAGGAGGCGATTGTCCAGGATCTTCTCGATATCCTGTTGCCGGTCTCGGCCTGGCATGTAGACATCCTCGAAATCTATCGCAATCGGGCCAACATCGATTGGAATCACCACATCCGTTTTTGGGACCTGCTGGCCATCAACCAGGTTCCCCTATGCGGCATTGCGGCCAGCGATCAGCACAGCGGACCGTTTGTTCCGGGAAGAGCCAGCATGGTATCATGGATCGAGGCGACCGAATCCAGCCAGGACGCCATGTTGCACGGCTTGCGGCGCTGCCGGGTCTTTTTTGGCGACCTGGCCCTCTTTGATGGTGCGTTGGATCTTCGGCTTGCAGATACCCTCATGGGTGGCGTCTACCCGGTTCATGACGGGCAGGCCTTGTTGGATGTTCACATCGACCCCTGGCCCGACGATGTCCAGGTTCAATTGGTACAGGTGCTCGAGAGCCCCGGCCGGGATTTGGTCTATCTGCGCGATCACGAGCCAATCTCGGCCGGCCAGCCGGTGTTGATCGACACTGGGCAGCCCAGCTTTGTGCGCATCGAAGTGCGGGATCTTTCGGGTTACCCGATTGTTTTCAGCAACCGGATTTACATTCGGGACATCCAGTGTGATGTGAATGATGACGGCACCGTCAGCATCGCCGATGTCCAGACAGTTGCAGGAATGTTCAATCTGTCGGTGCCCCCGGCCAGCCCGGCCGCCGACCTTCAAAAAGATGGCATCATCGATATTCGTGATGTGATTGTGGCGGCTCAATGTTGGACGGATCACGTTGGTGAGATGAGGTAACAGGTGGCGACAGACAATTCCAAGCCGGCGATGCCGCGCTGGTGGCCAATTGTTGCGCTGGCAGTTCTGATTCTATTCCACGCGGCAGCCAATATGATCTGGCTGTGGCAGGACACCCGAATCCTGTTTGGTGATACAGGCAACCACGCTCGCATCAGCATGAAGATCGCTCACATCCTGAGCGAGCCAGATGTGGGTGTCTTTGGTGGTATCAGTGAGGCCACCACCTTTTGGCCGCCCCTCACTTATCTATTCACCCAGCCCCTCTACCTGATCTTCGGGTTCAACCCCGACGTCTCCGTGGCGACCAATACCGTCCTTCTGGCCCTGTTGATCATTTTGACCTACCTGATCGGCCAGAGGCTCTACAATCAGACGGCCGGAGTCCTGGCCGCGGCCATGGTGTCGTTTTATCCCATCGTCGCCACCATCTCGCGCACCTACTATCTGGATATATCCCTGGCGGTGATGGTCGCGGCTGCTTTCTACCTCCTTCTGAGATCGGAGGCGTTTTCCCAGACAGGTTCCAGCCTTGTTTTTGGCGCGCTTCTCGGCCTGGGTCTCTTGACCAAAAAGACCTTTTTTATCTTCGCCCTGGGTCCCGGCATTGCAGTTGCAATCATGGCCCTGACCGCCGAGAAGGGTAATGGCTGGCGCGACCTGATGGCCTGGCGACCACAGCAACCCATGGGACCTGACGGTGCCAAACTGCTGCGACGCCTGGCCAACCTGGCAGGCGCGGTGGTCCTGGCTCTGATCATCGCCTTGCCCTGGTATCTCGCCCACATGGAGACGATTAGCAGACAGGCGAGTGTCGTCGAAAACGTTGCCAGCGGTGGTTTCCGTGACCGGCCCATATGGTGGTATCTTTCCTGGCTGGACGATATCCTCCTGTTATTGCCGTTCATCCTGTTCATCGTCGGATTTGTCACCGGGCTGCTCGAGTTCCGCCGAAACTGGTTCCCCATCATCTGGATTGTGGTGCCAGGCATTATCTATCCGTTGGTCTCTCGGGGGCATATGCGATACATGATACCGCTCTTGCCCGCCGTTGCGCTGCTGTCGGCCCAATGGATGGTTGGCATTCGCCGTCCCGCGCTGCGGCGAGGCCTGATCGCGCTGACGATCGGTTTCCAGCTGGTCGCTTTTTTCGTGGTAAGCTGGGGTCTGCCTTCCACGTTGCAGGAACGCTATGCAGGACCCGTACAGGACTCCTTCCGCCCATTTAACGTCAAATCGCCAGAAGAAAGGCCGCTAGTCGATCTGGCGGCACCTATCTACTTTCAATTCCCGCCCAAAGCCCATCCCTGGCCTGTTCGACCGATCCTTGATTTCGTTTGGCGTGATATCGAGGCAGGCGCATCCCCTGAAGAGTCACAGCGATTGACACTGCTGTTCAAGCTGGTGGATTTCGGATATTCCTCCTTCTCCTACGAAAATCAGCTGGCCAGGGAACGGGGCCGGCCCGCCGCTCAATCCCTTACCATAGGCGACGTTCCAGGGATAAGGGATTTTGCGCTCATGCTGATGGATCATGATTATTTGATCTTCAACAGCGGTGTGGGCGGTTGGCGGGAAGAAGCGAACCTGATCAACCAGCGCTGGCTGGCCGGCGACCAGGTTCTCAAGGACCGTTTTGCCAGCATCAGCACCATTTCCCTTGGCGACGGAAACGTCGTGGAGGTGCTCAAGCGCACCGGGCCACCAGTCAAACAACTGCCCCCCGATGAACAACGTCGCATACTCGAATACGTACTGGAACTGTCACCTGAGAGCACCCAGGCGCAGAAATTGCTGGCCCGCTTGAACGGAGAGCCAGTGCCCCTGTCTGCCTCGACGCAGCAACAGACAATTGATCCTGCCGTACAGGCTATCCTGAATGACGCGGAATCTCTGCGAGCCGCCGACAACCAGGCCGGGGCCGAGGCAGCGCTATTGGAAGGGCTGCAAACCAGGCCGGATTCCCTGGCACTTTGGCTGGCTTTGGGTGACCTGTATGCGCTGGGCAACAGAGTTCAAGAGGCAGACCAGGCCTTCTCCCAGGCGCTGGAGATTGCTCCGGATGATCCTTCAATCCTGCTGGAGCAAGGAAAACTCTGGGAGGCCATAGCCAAGGCAGGAGATAATCCCGATGCCGGCGATGCATGGGACAAAGCTGCGAACGCGTATCAGCGAGTCATCGAGGTGAATCCAGATGCAGTTCGCGCTTACCTGGGCCTGGCCAAATACCACAGAACTCGCGACGACAACGAGGGGGCTATCGACGTCTACCGCCGGGGGCTGCGGCATATTCCCGACAACCCCTGGCTCAATTTTGGCCTGGGCCAGACCTATTTCGCGATCGATAGGGCTGAGGAGGCCCTGCCTTATTATCAGAAAGCTGTCGAGTTATCGCCTGACAATGGCTCCTATCACTTTCAGGTTGGACGGGCTTCTATCGAATTGAGCAGTTGGGATCAGGCGGCTGATGCCCTTGCCAGAGCACTGGAGCTGGATCCGAATTATGCCGATAACCTGTCCTTCCAATACAACCTCGGTAAGGTACATTTGGGCCTGGAGGATTACCGTAAGGCCGTTAACTCGTTCACCCAGGTGCTCGACGTGAATCCCAGGCATCAGGGGGCCCAGTTTCTGTTGGGCGAAGCCCAGCAGGGTGCTGGTGATGACGCTGAGGCCGCAGCAGCCTATCGGGCGGTCATCACCCAATGGCCCAACTCGACTCTTGGCCAGGAAGCTGCCCGGCGCCTGCAGGGGTTGGAGAACTAACACTACAACACATTTTTATTGAGTCATTCCGTCAAAAGCCAGAGCCAAACGCCCTATGTCGCTACTTCGGATTGCCGGTCTCATCGTCAGCCTCACCCTTTTCGCCTTCGTGCTGGTAGCCAAGCGCGGCAGGCGAATCAGCAACCAGGACGCTCTGCTGGCCTTGTTCATGGCGGCCGGCCTGCTGCTCGTTTCCCTCTTCCCCGATGCCTTCAACACGGTCCTGGGCTGGTTCAGCTTCAACAAGGGGGGCGGCGGGCGACTGATCGGGCTGTTGATCTTTTCCAATTTTCTGCTCTTCCTGCTCTATCTACGCACCCGGGCCGGCATCGCCGAAAACCAGCAGACTCTGAACCGCCTGGTGCAGGCCATGGCACAGGCGGAGTTTCGCCGCCAGTACGGTCAGGAGGGCGGCGCACCGATCGCAGTAATCATCCCAGCCTACAACGAGGCCGAGAACATTGGAAATGTGTTGCAGCGCTTGCCCCAGCAGGTCGGCGGGTTGGATGTGGACGCCATCGTGGTGGTGGATGGCGCCACCGACGATACGACCGACGTGGTGCGCCAGAGTCAGGCCGCGGCCGTCACCCATATCATCAACCGGGGCGGCGGCGCGGCCCTGAAAGCGGGCTACGAATTGGCGCTGGAGCGGGGCGCCGAGATCATCGTCTCCCTGGACGCTGATGGCCAGCATCTGCCGGAGGAAATTCCTCTCCTCGTGGCGCCCATTCTCGACGATCAGGCCGACCTGGTCAACGGCTCCCGCGTGCTGGGCTCCTACGAGAAGGAGAGCGAGGTGCGAGCCCTGGGCGTCGTACTCTTCAACTGGCTGATCAGCGCATTGACTTTGACCCACATCACCGATTGTTCCAACGCCTTTCGAGCCATCAGAGCCGGGGATCTGGCCCGGCTCGACCTGCGCCAGACTCAGTATCACAGCACGGAGATGCTCATCGAGGCATTCAAGAAGGGCTTGCGGGTTATCGAGGTCCCAATCACCGTTCGGCGCCGAGCCAGCGGCGAGAGCAAAAAGGGGCCGACTGTGCGCTACGCATTGGGCTTCACGCGGGCGATTTTCTCCACGTGGCTGCGCTGATGGACAGGCTGCAGAAACGCCCGCACATCCTTCTTGCCAGCCCCGACGCCAGCCTGGAGATGGCCAACCAATCCCCGGTCGGTATGCCCATCGCACCAGACCAGGTAGAGGCGGTACTGAACGGGCTGGGCTATCAGGTTGAATGGTGGTCTCCACCTGCCGCAGGGGTGAATCAAGTGCTAAAAAATGTGCGCTTACTGCGCCATTACTTGCGTACGGCGGATACCGATTTGTTACATCTTTTCCTGTTGAATCCCAGCCTGGCCTGGATATCGGGACTGCTTGTTCGTGCCGGATCGGCACCGGTTCTGACCACCTTTTCGACCCAATGCCACGAAGGTTTTAATTGGCTCCTGCACAATGGATCGCTGGACGCGATGAGTTGGTATATGTTCAAATATGTTGCCTACCATCCGCTCTGGGCCAGGCTCAGCGCAAGGATGCCCAACAGTGCTGCCTTCAGTGTCGCCAGCCAGTTTCAGATCGATCAACTGAAACACCTGGGGTTTCCCGCCGATCGCCTGCATGTTGTGCCGAATACCACTGATATCACGCCCAATGCAATGCCGGCCCAACGTGATTCCAGGCGGTTTCGCATCGGCTTCATGGGGCACTTTACCCCCTCCAAGGGCGTTGATCTGTTGCTGGAAGCATTCGAACAGGTAGCTGGCGAGTTAGACTCGTCAGAGCTGATGTTGGCATGGAGCGGGCGTGGAGATAGTGGCGCAGTGCGCCAGGCCATCCAACGCAGTCGCTACGCTGACTGCATCAGGCTGTGGGGCAGAGTCGACAGGGTTCAATTCCTGCGTGGCCTCGATCTGCTGGTTCAGCCTTATCGACACCTGGTTGGTACACAGCTTTTCCCGAATACCTTGCTCGAGGCAGTCACCGTTGGGGTGCCCCTGGTAACCTCCGATATCCGCCCTCTCGATGAGTTACCGGGTGGCGAGGCTGCCTCCCTGGTGCGGCCCGGCGATCCTGCGGCCGTCGCTCAGGCTATTTTGGCACTGGCTGATGATCCAGCGGCGCGGCTCAGGCAACTGGCTAACCAACAGAAGGTCGCCCGACGTTGCTCGCCGACCGTGGTGGCTGCAGCTTTTCATCAGATTTATCAACAGCTTTTGACCAGGAGAAGATAATGGTTCAGCGAGCCTACCAGGGCGAGTTGGCCGCTCGCTACGATGCCCGGCGCTTTCGTGGCGCCGGCGGTCGCTACGTCAATATGCGGGAGTTGGACACCGTTCTGGCCT
Organism: Chloroflexota bacterium; assembly: GCA_034717495.1. Lineage (NCBI taxonomy): Bacteria > Bacillati > Chloroflexota > Chloroflexota bacterium. The sequence continues at coordinate 7,779 of JAYELL010000076.1, forward strand.
CTCTTCCCTCAGGAACGAGAACGGTCCTCGACGTGCCCACAGGGACTGGACGCGTCGCCCTGACCCTGGCCGGGCAGGGCTTCGATGTCACCAGCATCGATCTTTCCCAGGATATGCTGGCACTTGTCGGCAGCAGTGAAAGTGGTCCAAACGCGCCGATCCTGGTCCAGGCTGACGCCTCGGTCTTACCCCTGCTGCCATATAGTTTCGACGCCTGTGTTTGCCTGCGCTTCATCCACTTCTTTGGGCCCGACAGGCAGGATCAAGTGGCCAGGTTGCTGCGTGAACTGGCTCGCGTCGTCAAACCGGGCGGCACACTTATCGTGGATACCAACCGCCGGAGCCCTCGGCATCTGGGTTTCGCCGGAAGGCAACTGTCCACGGTCCATTATCACCGGGATTCCGATTTTGCCGAACTCCTGGTGCAGGCTGGGCTGGAGATCACCCAGCGGCACGAGATGTTTTTCCTGGCACCGATGTTGTACAATCGTTTGCCAGAGTTGATGGTACGGCTGCTGGAGCAGGGAGAATTAGCCTTGCCTTCCAACTGGCGGGTGCGAGTTTTCTGGATATGTCGCAAGACAACGAACACACGGTAGATGCCGACCTAAGGTCCGGGCGCCGGCGGCGCTGGACTCGCCTGCTGGCAGCGATGGCTATGTCGGCCATTCTGGTCGCCCTGTTATCGCGCCAGACCTCCCTGGGCGAGATCGCAGTCGTCCTGGCATCCAGCGACCGGCGACTGATCCTGCTGGGCTTTGCCATCTATGCGGTGGCCAACTGGTTCAAAGGCCTGCGCTTCCGCCTGGCCACGTCGACCGACCGACCCGTCACCAGACTGGATGTCTACGAAACCACTTGCCTGTACAACATGGCGACCGGCCTGCTGCCCTTCGGCGCTGGCGAGATTTCCTATCCCTATCTCATGCGTCGTTGGCATGACGTGGGCATCAGCCAGAGTACCCCGGCGCTGGTGGTTACCCGTCTCTTCGATTTGATCATGGTCAGCCTGATCTTCCTGGTCTCCGCGCTGGTCATTCGCCAGCAATTGGCCATGTCGTCACAATTGATCTTCGTTGCCCTGGTGGTGCTGGCCGCAGCTATCGTCGCCTTGATTCTGGCGCCGTGGATGGGCGACCGATTGTTGAAAATCCTTGAAAGTCTCCACACGCGTTGGTCGCCCGAACGCCTTCGGCAAGGGGGTAACCGGGTCCTTGCTGCGGGCCATCGCTTTATCGATAACCTGCGCCAGATCAGCAACATTGGCCAGGTCGCCGCCATCGGTTTCTATTCATTCCTGATCTGGGGCATCAGTTATCTGGTATTTCTGGTCGTCATTCAGGCGTTGGGCTACGATTTCAACTACTGGATGGCCGCTTTTTGCGCTTCACTGGCGCTCATGACCAATTTGCTGCCGATCCAGGGCATTGCCGGACTCGGTGTTAGGGAAGTAGGCTGGATACTGGGATTGACCGCCCTCGGGTTTTCCACGGCTGAAGCAACCACGCTGGCTTTCAGCATCCATGCCGTGACGTTGAGCTACCTGATTTTGTTGGGACTGCTGGCGGGCCTGACTTCGACAGTTCGTCGCAGCATCCGCCGCCAGGAAGGAATCGCATGACCGGGAAAGAGCAGCAACCTTCACAGGCCACGTTCCTGGAGCAATCCGCCTGGACCAGCCGTTGGCGCATCTTTGCCAGGCCCCGGCGGCTCCTAAACAAGCTTCTCGGTCACTGGGCCCGCCACAGCGTGTGGGTCACGCCTCGAATGAGAGCTGGCATCCACGCCTGGCGTGGCGTCGATTTTGTCGATCATCGTCGGGTGTTCATCGGCGATAACGTGGTATTTGACCAACTTCACCCGGAAAGAATCCATATCGGCGTCAATGTGAAGATCACCGACGGTGCCAAGATATTAACACATTTCTACGACCCCGCTTACAACGAGCATGCCATGTGGGTCGGGGATGTCGTGATCGAGGATGATGTCTTCATCGGCATGAACGCGATCATCGCTGCAGCGGTGAGCATCGGCCGCGGGGCGGTGGTGGGCACTGGTGCCGTGGTGACGCAAGACATCCCCGCCGGCGCCATCGCCGGCGGGGTCCCGGCCCGCATCATCGGCCAGCGCGGCGACAAATCGCTGCCGGAAGAGATTAGCGGTGCCTGGAGCGCCTGAGCAACCCTACCCGATCTGGCAGGCCTGCCGTGCCCATCGACGATACCGGCTCCCCTCACGAACTTAACAAGGATGTACCGGAGCACGATGAACACTGACAGACGCAGATCAATCCAAGAAAGATCAGCGTGAATCTGCGCCGAAGGTCTGCGTAAATCAGCGGTGAAGAGAGAAAAAAACATTACCGCAGATAACTGCCGATAAACGCTGATCAGAGAGCAGAGAAGATCAGCGAGAATCTGCGCCGAAGGTCTGCGTAAATCAGCGTTCCTCCGGCTTGTCCAGGTTAGGAGACACGGAGGGATCATTCGTGCTGCAAGAGAAACTCAGTGACCCTTCGGCAAGCTCAGGACAGCTTTCAGCATGATATAACCGAGTTTCCTCAGGGGAATTGTCGAAGCGGCCCGCAGAAGCTTTGCGACGCAATCGGTGTTGGCGTATAATTGTTGTTCGTGAATGAGGCGTGGAAGCCACAGGTGTCGGTGCCAGAAGGTATTGCGGAATCGACGACTCGCTTTCGGCATCTGGAATCGGTACCTATCGGAGCGTTTGACGCTCCATGATATTTTGTCCCATATCAAAGCCTGGCACTGGCCCGGCAAAAAGGAGCAAGAAGTGAAAGTATTCATTGCGGGAATGGATGGCTATCTTGGTTGGACCCTGGCCCAGTACCTGACCGCCCGCGGCCATCAGGTCGCCGGCGTTGACGCCTACTTCCGCCGCCAATGGGTGGCGGAGATGGACAGCCACAGCGCCACGCCGATTGCAGACATGCCCGATCGTCTGCATGCCTTCGAGGAACGATGGGGCGAAGCGCCTTATTACAAAACCGGTGACCTGACCGATTGGAATCTGGTCAAGGGCATCTTCGAGGACTTCCAGCCGGAGGCCATCGTACACCTGGGCGAGTGCCCCTCGGCGCCCTATTCGATGATCGATGTCCAGCACGCCACCTGGGTACAGGTAAACAACATCGTGGGCACCTTCAACATCCTCTTCGCCATGCATGACATCACACCTGACGCCCACCTGGTCAAGCTGGGCACCATGGGTGAGTACGGCACGCCCAATGTGGACATTCCCGAGGGCTTCTTCGACATCGAGTTCCGCGGCCGCAAGGATAGGCTGCCCTTCCCCCGCCAGGCCGGCTCCTGGTATCACTGGAGCAAGGTCCACGGCAGCAACAACATCATGTTCGCCTGCAAGATCTGGAACCTGCGCAGCACCGACATCATGCAGGGCGTGGTCTACGGCACGCGCATCGACGAGATGGGGGATGACGAGCGCCTGCTGACCCGGCTCGATTTCGACCAGAGCTTCGGTACCGCCATCAACCGCTTCTGCTGCCAGTCGGTCATCGGCGAGCCCATGACCCCCTTCGGCATCGGCCATCAGAAGCGCGGTTTCCTGCCGTTAAGGGACTCGATGCAATGCATGACCCTCGCCATCGAAAATCCGCCGGAGGCCGGCGAATATCGGGTATTCAACCAGTTCGAGGAGACCTATGACGTCACCGAATTGGCTCTGAAGGTGCAAAAGGTATCGCGTGAGCTGGGCCTTGACGGCCAGATTCGCAACATCGAGAACCCGCGCATGGAGATGGAAGAGCACTACTACGAGCCCGACCACCAACATCTGCTCGACCTGGGCTACCAACCCACCCACGATATGGAAGCGGAGCTGCGCGTGATGCTGGGCGACCTGATCACCTATAGCGACCGTATCGAGGCGGTCAAGGATGTATTGATTCCAGATATTCGATGGGATGGCACGCGGCGCAAATCGCGATGGTTGAATGAAGAATAGCGAGGGAGCCGACGTGTTTTCCTGAATGTCTCGGTTCGCTGGCAGACGCGCGGGAGGAAGACATGATTACCGGACGGTTGACGCTACAATTCCTGATGGCCAGCCTTATGTTGTGGATCAGTTTGGCACCGGTACTGCGCGCCCAGGTTGGTACCCGCAAGGCAACCAACACCAGGGCGAACATCGTGCTTCTCCTGACCGATGACCAGGACCTTCGGTTGGGAAGCTTGGATGTGATGCCCCGCCTGGAGGATCTGATTGCCAACCAGGGCATGACCTTTGCCAACGCATTTGTGCCGATCTCATTGTGTTGTCCTGCACGGGTATCTCTGCTCACCGGACAGTATGCCCACAATCACCAGAACTACTACAATCTTCCCCCTTTGGGAGGTTTCCAGAAATTTCATGACAATGGTCAGGAAGAGACCACAATCGCAGTCACCCTGGAAGATGCCGGCTACCAGACGGCACTGATAGGGAAATATCTGAATAACTATCCCACCATTCCTCCACTGACTCCATCAGAAATCGCAGGTATGGACGACTTTCGACGCGGGCAACTGCGGTCGCTGCAGGCGGTCGATGAGTTAGTGGAAAGCGTCGTTTTAACCCTCCAGGATGCCGGTCAGTTGGAAAACACCTACATCTTCTTCGCATCAGACAACGGTCTGCACATGGGGCAACATCGCTATCAAGTCGGAAAGGGCACTCCCTATGCAGAGGATCTTCAGATTCCCCTGCTGGTAAGAGGTCCAGGTGTTGCGCCGGGAACCAGCGACGGTCGCCTCGCCGCACTTATCGATCTTGCGCCCACTTTTGCGGAGATAGCGGAAACGTCACCCCTGGTGCCCAGCGACGGTCGTTCGTTGCTGCCCCTCATGCTTGGCGGAACGCCTCCTGATGGCTGGCGCCAGGCAATCTTGTTCGAACACTGGCGTCCCGAGTCGAATGCGGCGGCCTTCCCTAATTTTGGCAGCGTGATTCCCGAAGCTCTCACCCACCGATCTATCGGTTCGGATCCGCCGGTACCGGATTTCACCGGCTTGCGCACAGAATCGTACAAATATATCTCCCGCATTGGCCCCGCCCGCGAGTTGTACGACATGGTATCCGATCCCTACGAAATATACAACCAGTACGATGATGCGGATCTGACTTTCAAGAACCAACTCTCCTCCTGGTTGAATGCGTATTTCGTCTGCGCGGGGTCGGGCTGTCAGGAGATAGACAGTGCTCAGCCCCCACCATGGGCGCTGCTCTACCATCGAGCTGATATCAACCGCGATGGCAACGTCGATGTCAGCGATGTTACATTGGCTGCTGCATGTTGGAAACAGTATGAACCAGGCATCTGCGGTGATCGCATGGATCTGGACTACGATGCCGATATCGATGTCGTCGATGTCCAGCGTGTGGCTGCGGCCTGGAACTCTTAAACGGGAACCGGAAAATCTTTGCGACCGCTTGGGTTCTGGCGTATAATGACGGCCAGGCTGCCCGCGCAGCTATTCATCTTGTTCGTCTGAACAGCGGCATGAACCCATCCAATCACACAATAACGCAGCCCAAGGACAAAACCCGCGGGCTGCGGTCCTTTTCCCTGGCAAGCGTCGCCCTCGCGCTGCTCTGGTTGTTCCACGCCGTCAGTGCTGTCGCCTGGCTGCGCCTGGACAACCGCTTTCCCATTGGCGAGACAGCCCTGCACCTGACCCGCGCCTTTCGGGTGGCCGATGCAGTAGCCCATCCTTCCCTGGATCTGGTTAGCCGCCTGGCACAGGCCGCCGACGGCCAACCACCCTTCTACTACCTGGTCACCTCCCCGCTGATCTGGCTCTTCGGACCAGGCGCCGACGGCGCGACCCTGATCAATCTGGCTTTTCTGGCCCTCCTGCTGGCCGGCACCTTCGGCATTGCCCTTAGGCTGCTGGGACTGATTGGCTCACCCACCGGTGATGATCCTGCCCGGGAAATCTCGGGCCTGCTAACCGCCACGCTGCTCAGCCTGTTCCCCCTGGTCTTCACCTACACCCGGGTCTACAACCCAGCCCTGGCCCTGGCCGCGATGGTAGTCCTGTCCATCTGGTTCCTCTTGCTCACAGACCGATTTCGCAGGCGGCGCTATGCCGTCGCCTTTGGCCTTTCAGTTGCGGCCGGCATGCTGACCGCCAACCTGTTCTGGGTATTCCTGATCGGCCCAACGACCATTGTGATCATCCAGACGCTGCGCCAGCCGGCGGCGGAAACCTCCCAGCGCCGCCGCAGCCGCAACGCCATCCAACGTTCGATCCATCGTTTGCCCCTGAAGGCCAGCCAGTGGAACGGCCTGTTCGCTCTTCTGCTCTCCCTGCTCTTTGTGCCCTATTATCTCACCGCCGGGGTACCGCTGCTGCCGCAACAGGGCTCCGGGTTTCTCTCCACACTCAGTCATCTGGACGATGCCATGGGCGGTTTTTTCCTGCTGTTACTGATCCTGGGACTGGTCTATGCCCTGTGGCAGGCCATACGCCCGGCCCACGCCGGTATCAGATTGGCATTTGCCCTGCCCTTGAGCTGGTTTCTCCTGGGTTACCTGATCCCGGCAGCCGCCGCTAACGAGGCGGCACAGGGGCCTGACGCAGGCCAGATCCTTGCGCTGTTGCCTGCTGCTGCTTTTCTGAGTGTCGTCTGGTGGCGAGACCTGCCCCGGGTCCTGAGAAAGCCTCAAGCCATGGCGCGCCGCTGGTCGAGAGTCGCGACCGGCATTGCCATCGTCATGCTGGCGGTGGGAACGATCAACTTCGCCATCATCAGCTGGGGCGTGTCCTCCCAGGCGGCTTCCCTGTTGGGTCCAACCGCGGCAGCGTCAGGCTCAGCGCTTCCGTTGAGCGACGACGCGCCCCTGATCTCGCCGGGCCGCGCGCTGGTTCAGCAACACCCACCGCAACGGGTCAAGTGGCTGGTCGCCACCACCGGCGACTACATCGACCGTCAGTGCCCGCGAGGCAGTAGTTGCTCAGTGATGGTTCTGCCCTGCCTCAACAGCTTCTCCGACGAAACCTTCGCGTTTTACGCGACGCGCGAAGGTCTCGAAGACCGGATCACCTTCCAATCGCTGGGGGCCGATGATGATTACTATTACCAGCTCTTGAACTCCGACTATATCATCGGTAAAACCGGCGACATGGGTTGTCAGGTCGATACCGGGATCGACGATCCCAACCGGAAGGCTGCGGCAGACAACTTCAACACCCTGATCGAAACAATCGACTCGTCACAGGCCTTCGACGACCGGTTCCAGATCAAACGTCGATTCGAGCCCCTGCCCGATGGGTCGACGGTCTGGATCATGCAACAGGTCGCCCGGCCCTTCGAATTGATGGATCTGGACCAGCAGCTTCTCCTTCTGGACCACATCCTCCAGATCACGCCGCAAAGCGAGCTCGCCCGCGCCCAGTGGCTCCAAACTATTGCCCAGCTGCCCGACGATGTCCAGGCCGTTGAACGCTGGCAACACACCCTCGATCGTTTACCCGACTTCCTTGCCGGCCATGTGGCGCTGGCCGATCTCTACCTGGAACAGCACCGCTACCAGGATGCTATCGACCAGTACCAGCTGGCCATCGATCTGTCCGATGAGCGCGACCCGGTCCGGCACCGCAGTCTTCTCGGCCAGGCAGCTGCGTTCGATGGTCTTCAACAGCCACTGGACGCACTGGCTGCCTACGAAGAGGCCAACCGCGTTTTACGGGACGATTACGACACGCTGATCGAACAGGGTCGCTTCCTGATCGATCAGCAGCGCATTTCCCAGGCCATCGATACCTTGACCAGGGCAAGGAGGCTGGAACCCGGGCGACTGGAGGCTCACCTGGAGTTGGCCAGAGCCGATCTGGTCCAGGAGAAGGTCGACGCAGCCGAAGAACACCTCCAGCAGGCCCGCAAAATCGATCCCCGCTCCCCTGAACCGCTGCGAGTACAGGCCGCGGCCCTGCAGGGCTTCGGTGACCCGGATGGCGCCCTTGCGCTCTACCAACAGGCGATCGAGTTGGCTCCGGAGGAGGTTCCGGCCTACGCAGACTCCATCAATCACCTGCTGACCCTGAATCGACCTGAAGAAACGCTCGAACTGGCTCAGAGGCTGGTTGAAACCTTGCCCAACGCGGCCGAGGCGCTCCTGGTTGCCGCGCATGCATTCGATTCATTGGGCATGGCGGACGATGCCATCGATCTCTTCCAGGCGGTCATCGAACTACTGCCAGACAACGCGGCCGCGCGCCTGTCGTTGGTCCAAACCCTGATTAAAATAGGCCGATACGAGCAGGCCCGGGAGGTTATCGATGCCGGAGTTGCCCTGGGTATTGGCCGATCTGAGATGCTCGGCGCCACAGCCGACCTGATGGTCGCAGCGGGCGACCGCGACGCCGCCATCGAGACTTATCTGGCCGCTCTGACAGCCAATCCTGCCTACTGGCCCGCAGCCCACAATCTGGGCCGGCTCTATATGAAAAAAGAGCAACCGGCGCTGGCCTTGAAGATCGCCATAGAGATGGCCAACCTCCGGCCGGACGTCTACCAGATACGGGTGCTGGCTGGCGACGCATATCGCACGTTGGGTCAGCTTGCCGAAGCACTGCAATCTTTCCGGGCTGCCGAGGCCCTGGCGCCCGAAGTATCACTGGTCCACGGTCTGATCGGCCAGACCCTTTACGATCTTGGCGACAATCAACGGGCTGAACCGAGCCTTCTCACCGCCGCCCGGCTTGACCTCGACAACCTGGACGCGCAATTGACCCTGGGGCAAGTCACGTTGAATCTGGCGGTCCAGGAGAGCGGTGGAGAGGTCTCGACGGACGATAGCCGGTTTGCCCAGGCGGAGCAGGCATTTAACGCAGTGCTGGCGGGTGATCCCGAAAATCTGACGACCCTCATTGGCCTTGGCGATCTCAATGTGGCCTTTGCTCAGCTCGGCGAAGCTGCCCGTTACTACCAGGAGGCGCTCCTGCTGGCGCCTGGCCTGAAAGATGTGCAGCAGGCGCTGATTGACAGTTATCTATCGCTGGGCAACACCGAATCTCTGATCGTCTTTGCCGAATCTCTTCTGAGCGACCATCCTGATGATGTGGTCGTGCTGACCTTCCTGGGTGAGGCGCTGATCGCCGCGGGACAGCCGAATACCGCCGTCGACGCCTTCGATCTGTTCCTGTCCAGGCATCCCGACAACCTGGATGCAATGCTGGCCGAAGCCCACACCCTGGCCAACAGCGGTCTCACCGAACAGGCCCTGGCCGCCTTCGATCGCATCACGCGCCGGCGACCGGCCCTGGCCCTGGCCCATGTCGGCCGGGGAGACACGCTGGCAACCCTGAATCGCCTGGCCGATGCCGAAACAGCCTATCGCCTGGCCATCGAGAAGATCGCAGATGCAACCGTTGAAAAGGAAACATTGGCATCGGCCAACCTGGGGCTGGCACGGGTTCTACTGAACCAGGGGCATATCGAGGATGCCCATCGAATTGCCCGGGAACTGGTCGACGGGCAGACAGCTCGCCCCGAAACCCGCGTACTGCTTGGCGACACCTTCCAGGCGTTGGGGCAGCCGCTCGATGCCCTGGCTGAGTATGAAAGGGCTCTCGACCTGGCGTACAATGATGGGCCGGCTAACCGCCAGATGGCTCACCGTATGCTCGAAACCGGGGATCTGGCCGACGCCCGGCTGGCTTACGAAAAAGCCCTGGAAGCCAACCCATCGGACGTCGCAAGCCTGATCGGCCTGGCAAAGGTATTGAATCGAGAAAGCGGGACCGCTGTTTCGTTGGCGCAGGATGAGCGCATTGAGCTGCAGCGGGCGAAGCAGTTGCTGGAAAGAGCGCTGGCACTTGCGCCCGGCAATCTGCACGCCCAGAGAGAACTGGGGGACACACTTCTGGCCCTGGGCGATGCCGGTAGAGCGATTGAACTTTTCCAGGCGTTGCTGCTGAATCAGCCTACCCACCCGTCGGCAGGCCACAGCCTCAGACATGCCCTGGCTGCCGCCCAGGATGCTGAAGCAATATTGACTGGCTATGAAGAGCTCATCGCGGGCGCCGGAGATGGCAAGGTCGGTGAGGAGGCTGGCTTCGCCCTTGCCATGGCGTACCGCAGCCTCGACCGGCAGGATGACGCACGGGAGACCCTGACAACTCTGCTCGAGACCAACCCTGATGAAAGCAAGCTTCACCTGGCGCTGGCAGAGTTGCTGCTGGCTGATCATCAGCTGCAGGAAGCCCAGAGTCATCTGCAAAGAGCCGTCGACATTGATCCGGCCGACGCCCGCGCCGTTCAGCGACTGGGGAGATTTCACCTGGACACCGGCCAGTTGGAAAAGGCCTCGGCGCTGGCGGACAACCTTATGGAAAACCAGCCGGAATCAGCCTATGGATTCTTGCTTGCTGGCCAGAGTGCCCAGGCCAATCAGGATGAGGCAGAGGCGCTGCTCGCCTTTCGCCGTGCCGGCGGCCTGGCTCCGGACGACAGTTTCATGCAGACGCAGGTCGGGGAGGGCTATTTGCGGGCCGATCGCCAGGAAAACGCCAGGACTTCCTACCAATCGGGTGTTGCCGCCGACCGCCGCAATCCCGATGCATTGATCGGGTTGGCCAGGATCGAGTCTGCTCAGGGCCATCCCGGTATCGCGCTTGACTTGCTGCAGCAGGCACTCACTCTCGATCCCGGCTATCGGGCTTCTCAAGCTGCTTTAGGCGGTTTTCTGCTGGACTCCGGACGTGCCGATGAGGCCATTCCATACCTGAAAAGTGCGCTGGAGAAGGAACTGGAAGCCTATACGACCGGGGAACTGCGCGCCCTGGCCAGGACGAGTGCTGTGCCCCGTGGCCTGGCTCGAGCCTATCTGGCGACTGGTCACAGGGATGAAGGATTGGCGCTGCTTCAGAAAACTCTGGATCCTGAAAGGGAGCAACTTCCCTTGATTGTGGCGGAATCATTGCTGGCGGTTGGCCAGATCGAGCAAGCAATCGATGCCTATCAGGAGTTAGTCGCAGCCCAACCCGATGATGCCGGTCCACTTATCGAATTGGCTCAGGCCTACAGCCAGATTGCAGACTTCGACTCTGCGCTTGATGCCTATCAACAAGCCTCAGCCATCGATCCTGATGATTTCCGAACCTATCTTCGCCAAGGTGCCGTACTGATGGCATTGGACAGAAGCGCCGAGGCGATTCCCATCTTCGAAAATGCCGTCGCTCTGCTGGAATTGATCCCGGACGTGGTCGGGCGGACCGGTCCCGGCAGCGACGGCGAGTCCGGGGACCTGCAACTGTGGCAGGCCTGGACTGAACTGGCTCGCGCTTATTCAGAGACTGGCAGGCCACAAAAGGCTCTCGAAACCAACCTGGCCATCGCAGAAATCCGGCCTGACCTCTACGAGATCCAGGTCCTGATCGGTGACAATTACCGGGATCTGGCTGAACCAGGGCAGGCGTTGGCAGCCTACGACGAGGCGATCAGGCTCTCCAGCGGCGCTGCCATGCCCTATAGCCGTCAGGGCTATATCTATCTGGCACAACCTGGCCAGTCGCAAGCCGCCGAGACTGCCTTTATGACAGCCCTTGATCTGGATGCGGCCCACGCTGCTGCTCTGGAAGGACTGGCACGTCTCTACGCCCAGACAGGCCCAGATGGAAGTAACCTGGATTTCCTCAAGGCTGAAGCCCGATTCCGGCAGGCCATTGAGCTGGAATCTGAAAACCCAGATATCCGGATTGGCCTCGCTGATCTATATGCAAGTTTCGACCGCCACAGCGAGGCTGCTGCCCTCTACAGGTCTGCGCTGGAGATTGCTCCCCGCCTGAGCGAGGTTCGCCAGAAACTGGCGGAAAGTCTGCTGAGCTCTGGCATGGTGGAGGAGGCCAAACAGGAGCTTCTGCAACTGGCGTCAGAGTTGCCCGACAAGCCAGGCGCGTGGATCAACCTGGCCCAGATCTACCGCAGCCAGGGCGACTTCGAAAGGGCCGAAGAGGCTTATCTCGAAGTCATGACACGCAAGCCCGGCGATCACAAGCTTAAGATCGCCCTGGGAGATCTGTACCTGACGAAAGGAGAAATCAGCAGGGCGGAAGCCCTCTACCGGGAAGTAATCGAAGGCATCGAACCCGATGATCGTTCCGATGAAGCCATGAGCGTTCTGGGGCAGGCACAGAATCAGTTGGGCAAAGCCTTGCTTCGCTTAGGACAGACCGACGATGCCGTTACAGTCGCCGAAACGCTGATCGACCAGCAACCCGCGTCCTACCGGGGCTATGGCCTGTTGAGTGATATCTACGGGGGCCAGAACAATCTGGTTGATGCGATGGAGATTCTTGAATCAGGCCTATCCATTGTGAACGACAGGATCCCGTTGGGTCTGAGATTGGGCAATTATCTGCTTCGCCTGGATCGGCCTGAGGATGCCCAGGAGCTCTTCGAACAATTGATCGATGAATCACCTCAGGTAGTTGACGCCCACATCGGTCTGGCCCAATCCCATATGGCGCAGGCGTCCGAACTCAGAACACTGCGTTTTGATTTTGCCGATACTGCACTGCGAAATGCGCTGCTCCTTGATCCCGACTCGGTTGCCGCCCATACAGCCATGGGCGATCTGATGATGCTCTACGAGCACCCGAAAAGGGCCGCCGACGCCTACAAGACCGCTCTTGACATGCGGACCTCGACTGCTGGCGACAGCGCCCTGCGCCTCAAACTGGCTGAGGCCTACGCTGCCTCCGATCAGTGGCAGGCTGCCCTGCAGGAATACCAACGAGTTGCCATCGCCAACCCCGAAGAGGTGGGCCTGCAGATGACCCTGGGCAACGCGTTTACAGCCTCGGGAAGGATCGACCAGGCCCTGGAGCAGTTCCGGTTGGTCAACCGGATCGCACCCGATTTCCCTTTCGCCTACATCAAGCAGGCTGAAGTCCTTGACTCCTTGGGCGAGTCGGCACAAGCATTGGCAGCTTACCAGGCTGCCGTTGCCGCAGCACCCGATAGCGCCGACGCATACTTCACGCTGGCGACCGCCTACCGGGCTCGGGATATGATCGATGAGGCCATCGCATCCCTGGAAAGAGGATTGGCAATCGATCCAGACCGCGAGGCACCGCGCCAGGTTTTGGAGGTTCTCAAAGCTGAACGATAAACTGGATCTCCTGAAAACGAAACAGGCCGGAAAGTGGGCTGGCATAGCAGTCCTGGTGCTTCTCCCGCTGTTACTGGTACTGCGCCTGCCTGGCCTTGGCAAGGATGTACAGATGGCTCGGGCTGGTCGTGAGCTGCGCGGGGCATTATTGGGCCGCGCCGGTGCGGGCGACCTTCCCCTTGGAGCTGACACGCCGGGGATCTGGACGCTGGCTCGAGGCTACGACATGGAAACACCTGGCTCATCGTCCACTGCAGTCCGTCGCGCCGTGGAAGAGCAACGCCTGCAGCGGGCCGCTGCCCTGCTGAAAAAACTCCCCGCGCCATCGTGGCTCGAGGGGGTAGCTCTGGCATCGGCTGGTCAGTACGAAGAAGCTGAAGTTGCCCTGTCCGCTGTGCTGGCTTCAGATCCCGAGGATCCCTTTGCCTTGCTTGCCTTGGGCAACCTGCTTGACGAAAAGGGTCGCCAGGAGAATGCCCATGCGATCTGGAAGCGCGCGAACCTGGATCAGGCTGTCAGCCAACAACTCCACCGTATCGGCTCCAGCCTGGACAGCTCCGAGGGCGAGGCCATGCTGCTCCTGGCAACCGAGATCGATCCCCGGAACTCCAACGCTTATCACGCCCTTGCAGGTCGTTACTGGCACAGCGACCGCCAGAAGGCCGTCGAACTGTATGAAAAATCGCTGGCCAACGATCTTCTGGCACCCTTTTACCGTTACCTGGCCGAGGGGCGCCTCGCTCTGGACCAAGAACGCTGGCAGGAGGCAACGGGCGCCTTCGAAAACGCTGTCGCGATCAGACCGAAACGGGCCGACGTGCGCCAGCATTTGGCCACCTCCTTGCGAAAGTTGGGGCGTAACCAGGAGGCGATCACGCAGCTAAAGCAGGCGGCACAGCTGGCCGAAACAAATCCCTGGCCGCTGGTTCATCTTGGCGAGATCTATGTTGAGGAAAGGGCGTTTGACGAGGCCATCGCCGCCCTGGCCGCGGCATCGCAGCGTCAAAACGATCTGGCAATCGCCTTTGTCCTCTTGGGGCGGGCATACCGTGCCAATGAGCAGCTAAACCCCTCGGTCGAAGCATGGGAGCGAGCCGTTGAGCTGGCCCCCGAAAATCCAGGCTATCACTTACGCCTTGCGGAAGTCCTGGCTGCAACAGGAGAAACTGAGCGTGCGATTTTGGCCGTTCAAGAGGCCCTGCGACTGAACCCCAACAATGCCCATGCCCTGCGGCTATTGGAAAGCCTGGATGCCGGGACCGGGAAGGCTCCGTGACCGATCAAGGTCCTGGTGGCGTCGACAAAGGCTTAGAGATCCAGGAAAACGCGGACCAAACCAGCCCCGCCAGGAGACTCGTAGCCAGTTCTGCGACCGTATCGGTCTTCAATGGCCTGGGGGTGGTGGCAGGCTTTGCGCTGGATGCCCTGATCGCCGCCTCGTTCGGCGTAGGCACTCAGACCGATGCCTTTTTCGCAGCCTGGCGGCTCCCTTTCCTGATCACCGTGGTCTTCGGCATGGCCGCCAGTGCTACCCTGGTTCCTCTGTTCGCCCGCGGCGTAGCCGGCGGACAGGAGAGTCCTCTCTCGGAAACGTTCAGCCGGATTTTCAACGCGGTTGCCATTCTGGCGGCCCTGCTGAGCGGGCTGGGCATACTGCTGTCCCCCTGGCTTGTGAGCACCCTCTTTGCAGGCCTGCCGGCACCAGGTCAGGCGTTAGCCGCCAGCCTCTCCCAGGTCCTCTTTCTGACCGTTCTGTTCACAGGTCCTGTGGAGGTCCTCCGGTCCTTGCTCTACGGCCATCAGATCTTTGCCCTCCCGACGGCGATCAATTTCGCGCGCAGCACCACTGCCATTGTCGTATTCATGGCGGGAAGCCTTCTTTTTCCATCGCTGACCGAAAGTGACTGGAGCGGTCTGCACCTGCTGGCCTGGGGCTTTCTTGCCGGTGCTGTGGTCCAGCTGCTGGTGGTCACCTGGCAGGCCCGCCGGCACACCTCGTTGCAGTGGCAACCGCTATTCGACCTGCGTCATCCCACGTTGCGCCGAACTGCTCGACTGGCCTCCGCTCCGACGGCGGGAGCGCTGGTGCGCCAAAGCATCACCCTGGCCGAAACTGCCGTGGCTTCCTACCTGCCGCCGGGCAGCGTAACTGTACTCAATTACGCCAGCCGCCTGACCTTTGTGCTCAGTTCGGTGTTTCTCAGCAGTATCACCACCGCAAGCATGCCCGTGCTCAGTCAGGACCTGGCAGCAGGACGCCGGGAAAAGGTCAGACAGACCCTCTTGACTGCCATGCGTCTGGTCACGCTTCTTGCTATCCCCCTGGGAATCGGCCTGGCGGCTCTGGGCGTGCCTGTCATTCGCCTGCTGTTTGAACGGGGACGCTTCGACGAACAGGCAAGCCAGCTGACGGGAACCGTGTTGAGTCTCTATGCGGTGAGTATCCTGTTCCTGGGGTACTTCCGGGTGGTGCAAGCCTATTTCTACGCGGCATTTAAGGCGGGTGTCGTTCTGATTCTGTTCATCGTTCTCGCCGTGACCACCATCTCTCTCGATATCGGGCTGGCCGGCCGGATCGGTGTTCAGGGAATCGCTATCGGCTTTACCGTGGGCACCTTGCTGACCACAATCCTGGGTTTGATGCTACTCTGGCACGAGGTATATCCAGATCGCAGCGCTGACCGTGATCGGCAACGACTGGTTTCCCTGCTTGTGCTCAACGCCAAGGTAGCCATTGCCTCCCTCTTGATGGCATTAGCAGCGCTTGGTGTCCTGCGGGTTCTTCCCGATTCCTCTTGGGCCTTGTTGCCGGCTCTGGCCCTGGGCGGGCTGGTGTTTCTTGCCAGTGCCTGGCTCCTGCAGGTGCAAGAACTTGGACTTGCCTGGGACCTCATTCGACAGCGTGGGGTCCGACCGGAATAACCCGGCAACCACATTCCCTTGACTCCCTGCCTTTCGCTCCTCGGTCTCCCTGCCCTCCGCCCAGGATTCAATTCGAGGTAAGGCGAAATCCGTCCCACAGCGGCCCGCCGGCCAGATCCAGTGTTTTCTTCGCAAAGGTGATGAGGGCCGTGCAGTCGCCTTGACAATAGTACTCCCGAAGCGCGTCTGAAAGCTCGACTGGCAACGACGGATCAACCACACCCAGCGCCCGGGGCAGCCATTTGCCCTGGCCTCGCCATTGCCCATGGATATCGACGATCAGGTCTGCCGACTGTTCGGCCAGCAACTGGGCGATGAAGCGGCCCTCCGTTTCATCCTGGCAACCGATCAGGTCATCAAGCAGATCGGTCAGGCTGTAACGAGCCATGGCGATCCGATCCTCGTCGAGGGGTGGCGGCCCTTGCGCGAGAAGGGCACAGGCATCCTGTTTCAACTGTGTCGCTAGCCCATCCTGATCCACAAGGATTATGCCTTCACACACCATGCGTGAGGTGGCAGGCCTGCGTCGGGCAGCGTCGCTGGCGGCGAAGCGGCGATGAGTCTCCTCCGTGTGGACGAAGACCTCGATAGGCCAGCCAAAGTCTCGAAGGGACTCCCGGAAGGTTTCCTGCTCAGGACCTCGAATCACCATGATATCCAGGTCTGATGTTGCTGTGGCCTCTCCCCGAACCACGCTACCCGCCAGAAAAGCCGCCAGACAGTCGGGAAAGTCCCGCTCAATCAGTGCCCGCGCCGCATCAATCGCCTCCATCACATACTCCTTCTTCGTGTCACTCCGACACTCTGACATTCTGACATCATCACCGCTCCGCCAGGTAGACCATCCATTCCTCCCCGTCATACAGCTCGATACCTCGCCATGCCGGGATGGCCCACGCCTGGCTGAAGCCGGCGTCGTTAAGCTGGCCCAACATCTCCTGGGTTTCGTATCCATTTTCAGAGACAGCAACCACCTGAAGATTTCCAGTCGCCAGATCAATGATATGGAAACGATCGATGGAGGCCCGTTGCTCCGGATCCCAGTGGCGTTCCCCCAGGCAGAAAAAGGCAGACTCGCTCCACAGCCCGGTATCGTCGGTGAACCAGAAATTGCTGTCCTTCTTGTCGATTCGATCGTAGTCGAGCAATTCCACCGCCAGTCTGCCCCCCGCCCGCAACGAACTGCAGGCCATCTCCAACAGACTGGCCACCTCCTCGCGCCGGAAGACAGACAGTTGTCCGTAGATGAAAATCGCGGCATCGTAGCCCTGTCCGGCCTGCTCCGGCAGCGCCCCACGGACATCGGCCCGGATGAAGCTGCAGCGGTCTTCTACGCCCTGCTTCTCGGCCAGTTTTCGCGCGTGGCGAATGCTGGCAGGGCTGAAGTCGATTCCGGTTACCTGAACCCCCCGGCTGGCGAATTCCGTGGCGTAAAGACCGGGGCCACAGGTTATATCAAGAAGCCTGGCTCCCGGCCGTAGATTCAGGTGATCCCAGAGCCAATCAGATTGTTGCAATATCTCGCGGCTGCGTCGCGAGGCAGCACCATGGCTTTGGTCCAGATGCTCGCGCAACATCCGCTCACTGAAGTCCGGATCGTCCCATGGCAGGTTGTCACCATCCCGCCACGGCACCGGCGGCTGAGGACGATCATAGATTTCCCATAACGTTGTTTGCAGCCGCGATTGCGTTTTTTGTTTCAAAACAGCTCCTCCGGGAACCTCTGTGCAAGCAGGTCCGTCTTGAGTATATTACCGCCATTAACAGTTGACAATTGGTAATTTGCTCTTTAGGCCGGTTATCCTGTAAAATCATCGTCGGATTCATGACATTCTTATCAGGCGCTTCTCAGACAAACCGAAACACGAGTGGGTCGTTAGACGTGGGTGGGAAAATCCCCATCTCCGGTTTCGCCTGCCTGCATTTGGGCGCGCTGCCGGCAGTTTTTTTACTGCTGGTCATCTTGTTCTTGTCAGCACCAAACCTGGTGTATGCAGCGCCACCCACACCGCCGGCGGAAAAGTCGCTTGGCACCACAACTGAAACAGTTACACCAATGGCGCAGCCAGAAGAGCAACAACTGCTACGCTATTTTCTTCCGCTGGCAGTCACCAATGCCAGCACCTTCCGCGGCCACGAGATCTTGCCACCACCCGGGGAGCACAGCACCTATATCCTTCAGGAACATGATGACCTGAGTGCGCTGGCCATCGAGTTGGGTCGCGATGTGGATGTCATGGCCTGTGTTTCACCATCCAGTAGTTTTGCGCTCAGCCTGCTGCGACCCGGGCAGGAAATCATCATCCCGGGCCCGGAATACCTGTGTCATACCGTCACAGAATCCGAGAGCCTTGTGCAGATCGCCGAGCGCTATCAAGTCGCAGTTTCCGCCATTCTGGAAACTGCCTGGAATGAACTGGACACTGATGGCATAGCTCCTGAAACAACCCTGACGGTTGGGCGCCGTCTGTTGATTCCCTATGGTGTCAGGTCAGAATCAGATAAACAGGCCGCCGGAAACCGTCGCACCGAAGCCGGGTCAGCGCCAGCGACGACCCCGGACCCGACTGCAACGCCGGCATCCGAGCCCGTGCCGGAACCAACCGTCGAGCCGCCAATTTGGCCTTATGGCGATGGCGACTTCGTCTGGCCGGTCGACGGAATCATCTCCCAGGGTTTTGCTGCCCGGCACAAGGCTATCGACATCGCCGCTCCTGTTGGCAGCCCTGTGCGAGCGGTCGACAACGGCGTTGTTCTCAAGGCTGGCTACTCGAAGATTGGCTACGGTGGGCGGATAATCATCGACCACAACATCGACTACGTCACCCTCTACGCTCACCTGCACCAGTCCTATGTCGAGCAAGGCGATGTAGTGAAAAAGGGCCAGATCATCGGCACCGTGGGTTCCACCGGCAACTCCACCGGACCTCACCTTCACTTTGAGCTGCGAGATTTCGGTTATTTGATCGACCCGGAGCCTCTCCTGGAACCATAGACCGGTCAGGAATAACTACCGACCTTACCTTGTTCACCTCCGTATCCCCCCCACGAAGAACCGCAAACCCGGTCACACCGATCATCGCCTTAAGGAATCGGGATAAAATTACTGTCTCATTTGTCATTGAGCAAGTAAATGAATTCTCATTCCAAATCTGGACAAGCCAGAGGACCGCTGATTTGCGCAGACCTCCTGCGCAGATTTCCGCCGATCTTCTCTGATCTTTTCTGATGTCCGATCTGCATCCGTCAGCGTCATCTGCGGTTCATTCAGGTCTATCGTGCCCTCGATTGT
This sequence comes from Chloroflexota bacterium, assembly GCA_034717495.1. Lineage (NCBI taxonomy): Bacteria > Bacillati > Chloroflexota > Chloroflexota bacterium. The sequence goes on from JAYELL010000076.1 coordinate 27,128, forward strand.
CAGGGCAATACAACCCGCGTGAATACAAACCACAGCAAGCCGATTACAACCGCGGCGGCACAGGCGTAGGAGAGAATGATCAGGAGAAATCCCAGCCCAAGGACAAATCCGCCCATTTTCTGAACGTTTTCGTCGGAATCAAGCGCCGATTCCGCCCGCGGCGGGCTTGCAGACCAGTTCTGTCCATAGTCTTGATTTCCGTCCGGTGCATCCCTGGAACTGTTGGGATTATTCATTGGACATCCCCGAAAACTCCTCAACCGGCTTGAGCCAAAGTGAAACATCAGCCTCTCGGTCGACCGCATCACGACTCCACAGCATGGGATGTTGATCTCCTTCGCGCCACATGTCGATGAGGTCGGCATAGTGGGCGCTTCCTGGTTGCCCTGACTGCCCGGTGCATAGAACAGCCGTCGAGCGGTCCCAATCACCGACATCCAACACCTGGCGATAGTTGGCCGTAGCGTTCACCAGCCCAAAGGGCAATTGCATGTCGGACCCGGTCATCCAGACTGTGTGTCCATCGCCCCCGACGGGATACTGGCCGCGGTTGAAAATGGCGCTCAATAGTCGCCGGCGTCCCAGGATGTGAGCGAATTCCACCTGATGAACCTTGCCCCAGGCCCACTTCCGGGGATCCTTTCCGATAAGATCCCGCAATGTTGTCGCTGTCTGTTTTAACGCAAGTTGAAGCAGTTCTTGCCGGTTACGGGTTTGGCCGGTCGCTGCATCGCCGAACCACCAACTTTTCTCCTGGTCCAACAACGCTACGAGACATTGCCCTGCCTTTCCAGCGAAACTGGAAGCCTTGAACACATCGCTGAAAGTCATTCCCTCATAATAGGTTTCGAGGCCCGCCAACTTATCCCCGAACACAAGGCCGGCCAGATGCAAGCGCATCACCTGGTAGGCGGCTGCCCCGAAACTATCCACTTCGACGTGCAGATTCCATGTCTCCAACTCCCGCACGATTCGTTGTTCAAGCTGGGTACTGCCATTGACCATGATCATGAAGGGCACCAGCGCTTCCGCTTGAACGGAATAGACATCCATCTGCATTCGCTGAAAGTCCTGCACCGTGTAGCGCGGCTTCACTTCCAACATCCGTTTGATACGGGTCGCCCGGTAGCCGGGCGACCAATCCTCGCCCAGAAAAAAGGAATAGGCATCGGATGCGGGCTTGTTGTTGGCGGAGAGCAGTTGCCCTTCCGTTGGATTGAGCGCGTGCGGCAATTCCTCGAAGGCTATCCAGCCATCCCAGTCATTATCAGATGCCCAGCCCGGACTGGGCAGAAGCCCGAAGCCCCCTTTTCGTTTGGGAACGCGAGCCACATACTGATAGCCAATGTTGCCTGCCACATCCGCATATAGCACGTTCAGTGACAGGTCCGCGACATGAGCCAGGGCGGCCCTGAACTCGCTCCAATTCCCCGCCTTCTGCAGCAAAAACAGCCCTTTGAACGAGGTGGCCGGCTCATGGCCGGACCAGCGCAACGCCAGCGATGGCAACCTGGCTCGTTGCTCGTCGGGAAGCAGGCCGTCGATCAAGGGGCCGTGGTCGGTGATCAACACCTCCTCCACGTGAGCTTCGTCCTGGTCGCGGATGCCAATCTCCTCCCGCAAAACCTGTGCCCTGCGCCAGCCGTCCGCCGAAAGAAAACGGCTTGGATCCTCAGTATCCCGTCGTTCCACGTACAGGTCCTGGGTGTCTGCCACGCCCGCGGTGATGCCCCAGCCGATCTGCTCGTTGTGCCCAATCAGGATCCCAGGTACGCCAGGAATGCCTGCACCGGAGACTGCCAGCGAGCCATCCTCAGCCACCAGGTGGCTCTGGTACCAGATTGCCGGCATCGAGACATGAAGGTGGGGATCGTTCGCCAACAGCGGACGGCGGGTTGCGGTGCGGTCTGGCGAAAGCACCCAGTTGTTGCTGGCGGCCTGACCGCTGCCGCCAAACCACTGGGCTGCCGAATCGTAGGCCAGCCGAACCCGGCCGGCAGTTTCGGCAACCGCCTGCCCCTCGATCTCGCCATAGGTCGGCAGAATATCGGGGCTTGTCTCAGGGTAAAGAGCCTCCAATTCAGCGGCGCGCCCGGGACCCAACAGGTCGAGAAGCTGCAACCGCAGAATCTCTCCTTGCCAGTTGTGGCTGAGCGCCCAGCCCAACACCTTCACGATTCCGATGGTATCGAGGGGAGTCCAGGGTCCAGGTTTATGGCCCAGGATGGAAAACTCGGCAGGTAACCGCAGCCGGTTTTGTTCGATAAATGCATTGACGCCCGCAGCGTAGGCTGTCAGGTTTGCCAACTCCGCTTCGCCCAGCATTGCCAGGTCCAGTGCAGCGCTGCGTTCCAGCCCTACAATGCGACACCAGCGATCGGCTGCCAACGTAGCGGATCCAAACACCTCGGACAAGGTTCCTCTGCTCAACCTGCGCGCATATTCCATCTGGAAGAACCTGTCCTGGGCATGGACATAACCCTGGGCCTGGTAGGCATCTTGCTCGTTTTGGGCATAGATATGGGGAATCCCCCACCGGTCCCGTACCACCTCGACAGCCTGCCGAAGCCCCGCGACCGTCTGTTCTCCCTCGGTGCGTGCAAGGGGACGAAGAAAGATGTACCAGATCATGCCGAGGAAAAGCAGCAGCCCCACTGTCACGATGATCAGGGCCACCAGAGCGATGGAATAACCGGGAGTCATCGGGCAGGCCTCAGATCAATCGACGCGCAGTTTGTCGGCCAGCGCAGACAAAGCCGTGCACTGCAAAGCGAATTCCCGCGATTCGTTGTAAAGCCTGTCGATATATTGAAAAAGATCGGGGTCAATGAAAATCTGTAGCTGCGAGACACCCTGCTCGTCCCAGTAATACGCCAGGTTTTTTGCCAGCGCTTCAGCCTGTTTCGCCAGATCGTCAAGCTGGTCAGCGACATCACCGCGCATATGCAGTCTCCCTTTCGTTGGACCAATGGAAAGTTCTCCCTGATTATAGGATTCCACGGTAAAAAGGGCAAACTCCAGTTATATCCCTACAACCCCACATACCTGGCATACACGGTCCTCGCTACCCGTTCGTCGTCGGTACCCTTGACGATCGCGCGGGCATCGGGAAACAGGGTGACCTCCAGCCCGTCCAGAGTTGCATGCAGCAAGTAGGGATTGACGCTTAGCTTTTCGATACCGGCGGCCCGCAGCCGTCGTGCCACACCCTCCAGATCAAGGCCCGAATTGCCTGTGATGCTGATCTGCACAGCGTTGCGCCCGCAAAGGGTGACGGTGCGGGATCCATGTTCTGCATCCAGATACTCGAAAGAACCCTCGCCACAGGTGGGGCAATCGGATCGCCTCAAAACGCTGAATTGGTCCAGGCTGTTGTCCAACAGGTCGAAGTTGAGCAGACCATCGTTCAGCTGACCGAAACCTGCCAGCAGTTTCAACGCCTCGCCAGCCGAAATGGAGGCTACCACAGCTACCGACGGCCCCAGTACCCCGGCTGTATCGCAGGTAGGCGCTGCACCGGGCGGCGGCATATCAACCATTAAACAGCGCAGGCAGGCCGTTTCGCCGGGACGAATCGTCATGCTCATGCCATAGGCAGCGATGACACCGGTGTAGATCCAGGGGATCCCAGCTTTGACGCAGGCATCATTGATCAAAAAACGGGTCTCAAAGTTGTCACAACCGTCCATCACCAACGTCGCGTCCGACAGCAGGCTCACCACGTTGTCGGGATTCACATCCGCCACAATTCCTTCGATTTCGATATCGGAGTTGACGGCGGCCAACTTCCGCCGGGCCGCCTCCGCCTTGGGCAACCGCATGGCAATGTCCTGCTCGTCAAAGAGCAATTGCCGCTGAAGATTGTTCAGTTCGATGAAATCGCGGTCAATGATGCGCAATCGCCCGATGCCTGAGCGGACAAGATGATTGGCGATGACCGTGCCAGTGGCGCCGCAGCCAAGCAATACCACAGTCGACTCCAGTAGCTTTCGTTGTCCCGTTTCTCCCAATTCGGGAAAGATCGTCTGGCGAACATATCGGGAGAGATCCTGTGAGCTCATGCAAGTATCCTGACTACACCTTCTTCAACGCCTGGGCCAGATCAGCAATCAGATCCTCTGCATCTTCGATGCCACAAGCCAATCGCACCAGCTCTGGCCGAATGCCGATTTCCTCCAATTGCTCTGGGTCGACGTCGAAATAACTGATCAATCGCACCTGATTGACCAGACTCTCCACCCCGCCGAGGCTCGGCGAAATGTAGGGAATCTGCAGGGCATCGACGAATCGACTGGCGGTCTCCTGATCACCTGCCAGCTCGAAGCTGACCACTCCGCCGAATCCCTCCATCTGGGCAGAAGCAATTGCATGATCCGGATGACTCGCCAGGCCCGGATACCATACACGGCGTACCCTGGCATGATTCTCCAGGAATTGGGCCACGGCCAGGCCATTGTCGTTTTGCCGCTCCACCCGCAGCCCCAGGGTCTTCAGGCCGCGCCCTACCAGAAAAGCGGCTTGAGGATCGGCGATGCTGCCCAGCACTCCTTGCATCTGGCGCAACGGCACCGTCAGACCGCCATTGCCAATTACCACGCCGGCCAACACATCGTTGTGGCCTGCCAGGTATTTCGTGACACTGTGGATCACCAGATCGACTCCCCACGCCAGCGGCCGCAGGTTGAAAGGTGTCGCGAAGGTACTGTCAATCACTGTGCGAATCTTGTGCCTGCGTCCGATCCCGGCAAGGCGCTGCATATCCAGACATCGCATGAAAGGATTGGTGGGCGACTCGGAGAAGATCATGCGCGTCTCAGGGCGAATGGCCGCCTCGACGGCATCCAGATCCCCGGCCGGCACGACGGTGAAGTCGACGCCGAAGCGACTCAGGAACGTATTCGCGAAGTCACGAGTGCGACGATAACAGTCAGCGGTCATGATCAGATGGCTGCCGCTGTTCAGGAATACAAACAGCGTCCCGGTGATTGCCGCCATGCCACTGGGCGAAAGTACAGCATCTTCCCCACCTTCCAGAGCCGCAAGTCGAGCCTCTACCGCACGCACAGTAGGATTGCCGTAGCGGCCATACTCGACCCGCTTTGGCTCATCCCAAAACAGCCGCTCTTCCATATAGGTCACCAGATCGGCGGTGTCTTCAAAGGTGTAGGTCGAGGTCTGGAAAACAGGCACCGTAAGGCTGCTATGAGCCTTACGGCGGACTTCGCCGCTATGGACCGACTGCGTCGAAGGTCCCGGTCTGTTGACACTGTCGTTTCCAACGCACATATTGCAAAACCTCCTGGAACTGGCGCAAGCCATTATCCAGGAGGTTGGGGAAGCTTCGCTTGAGAAAAGACCTCTTCACCCGGGTGAAGAGGTCGATAACCACAACGTCGCGTCCTCTTATCTTCCAGCCGTATCGCTGACGGAATTAGCACCTTGGTCCTCGCCGCAATGGGCGAGTTCCCGGTTGCCGAGGCTTCACAGGGCCGTTCCCTCCACCTCTCTGGATAAGGGCGTAATCAACTTACGCTATTTGGATTGTGGCGCAGTTTTACCACAGGGCCGCAGCCTTGTCAAGCAGTGCCCTACTACCTCTGTGCATGATTCCCACCGAATCCGATACACTTTCCGCGCTATTCCTACTGTTTCTGGTTGAGGAATTCCGCCTGTACTTGCCGGAACTGCTCCGTGAACCGGGCTTGATCAGTCTTTTCGGGAAGCAGCTTTTGGACCGCCACCTGGTCAAGCGACTCGCCCGTAGCCATGAATATCATGATCGCGAAGGCTACAATCGCCTCCACGGTAGTGAATTCGCAGTGTCCATACCGGTCAATAGGAATATTGATGTGGCGGAATGCCGAGCCGGTGGACAGTGTCTTGAGCCGGTAGATGCCCTCGTGATAGTAGGGCACCTGTTGGTCCCTCAGCGTATGCATCGTCACCAACGGCACGCTCAACTGGCCGGAGGTCTGGTAATGAGCGGTGATTTCGGCAATGGCGGCCGGGTCTGCCCCGAAACGCGCCACACCGGCGTTCAATGCCGCGTCATCCAGTGACCCCGTATACTCACGCGTCAGGTTGTGGAAAGGTTGGCCGCCCAGCTTTCCGATAGCATCGTTGGTTGCGAACACGTTGTACCAGAGAGCATCGTGCAGGGATTCGTCCACGGAGTAGGCGAGATCATTGACATCGAATGGTGCCCCTGTAACGCTGAACAATTGCTGCAGCGCCGCCCGGTTGACTGGATCAAAGACCACCGGCTGGATAACGTTCTGGTAGAAGTCATCCCAATTGTCGATAAGCGGTTGGGGGATGTTTACGGGGCTTCCCGGCACGAGTCCAGGAAAGAAGTAATCAAATACTGCGCGAAAATCGCCGAAGTAACTGGTCTGGACGTTGAAATCGCCTACCGGACCACAAGTCGCCAGCCCTCCATCCACCAGGCCGGCGTACTGCTCTGTCACCAGCGTTGTAACCAGGCCTCCTTCGGAAACACCTACCACAAATACCCGATCTGGCGTGCCATACTGTTGAGCGAAGATATCGATCAAATCGACGACATCCTGAACACCAGGTTTGACGGCCAGGCCGTTGGTAGCATAGCTGGTAGTGGCGAATCCGTAGCCCAGGACGTTGGCAATATCGAAAATACAGGTGCCGTCGTCGAGACAGAGCTGGTCTTCGGGAATTTGCAGCGGCTCATTGTAGGCGACGTAACCATGGGCATAGATCACCAGATCGCCGTTCCACCACCAATCGGGAGGCATACAGATGCGATAGATCGCCCCGCTGCTTTGCACACCATCGGGATCACAGCCCACCAGAGCCGCTGGCGCGACTGTCTCTATCGATTGTTCAGGCTTTTCCTGAGCATCCAGGGGCGCCTGGAAAGCCGGCAAAAGCCCGCTCCCGCCGGCAATCAAAATCAGAACCAGGATGATACGAAGTGAACGGGACATGAGTTACTCTCCTTAAGACTGATGACCGCTGACCACCGACCGCCGTCCTCTGGCTGCGGTCCGCGGTTCTCAGGCCAGCAGGCTATCTTCCCTGGCGGGCAGCCACCTGGGCCTGCAGGTCAACCAGTGAGGGCATCGGTCCAAAGATCTGATCGGGGAAATTGCCACCGCCCGACCAGAAAAGCCAGCCGTCGGCGCCGGCATCGTCCGCGGCCTTGCGCTGGATCATCATCTCGGGTACCGAATAGTTATAGCCGGCAGCAGGCCCCGAGCTTCGATAGTTGTTGGGATAACCCTGCAACCAGGGCCGAATCCGCGTGGGCAGCGCCACGGTGTCCCGTACCCGTTCGGTGCTGTCATAGATTACCTGATAGGGACAAAGCACCGGCTCATCGCAACCGGGGAAGGTCCCGGGCCACCAAACCTGAGGGTAGATCATTGGACTCACGTAGTCGAGTCCCGCTGCCATTTCGGCCAGATTCTGACCAATGAAGGGTTCCTGGCCTGTCAAAATAATGCTGCCAAAGACGTCGATCGATGTGAACACGCCGTAGGGCTTCAGCGCATCCATCAACTCGCTGGAAAAGGTGGTAATGGCCTCGACCCGGTTCTCGGTAGTGCTTTCCACCACGTAGTCAAACTGGGTGTGATCGGGATGGCCTGTGAAGCGGAAGTAATCGAACTGGATCTCATCATAGCCCAGTTCGGCCAGTTCCTTGGCCAGATCGATTTCGTATTGGCGCACCTCATCCCGATAGACGTCGACCCAGGCAAGCTTTTCGGCGTCCCGCCACAACACACCAGGGGAGTCCTTCTTGCGGGCGCCCCATTCCGGGCGTCCCTCGGCCAGGGCATTGTCCTTAAAGGTCACAAAGCGGGCAATGGTATAGATGCCCCGCTCCCTGGCTTTCTCCAGGAACTCCTGAGCGCTCATGAGATTCGGGTCGTAGACCCCGATGTCCCGGGCCACCTCGTTCCTGGGTTCCCAGGCGATTTCACCCAGGTCACTTTTCATATCGACCACTACCGTGTTCAGCACGGGTGAATTTGCTACCAGGTCCAGCCGTTCCTCGATCAGCGCCCGGTTATAGAGATAGTGGAAGGGAATGTAAAAGCCCCGTGCCTCGAATGGCTGCAACTCCGCTTCCAGGCAATAGGGAGCGCCGCATTCGCCCTGGTCCAGCGCCTCGGGAAAATAGAGATCGAATCCTGGCGCCTTGACCATCACCTGGGCATCGGGTGGCGCATCTTCGACCAGAAAGCTGCCGTCGGCGTTTGTATCTGCCATGACCGCCGGTTCAGTACCTTGGCATTGCGCGCCCTGGCATTGCGCGCCATCATAAACGTACACCGTGGCACCGATGATCCCTTCGCCCCTCTTGCCGTCGACGGCATGGCCTGCAATCGTATCCCGGTAGAGCTGCACCTGAACTTGGTCCGCCCCGTCATAAGGAATGACCGCTGTCGAAAATCCATCAGCCGTGACGGTGAAAACCTCGCCAGGATCCAGCAGACGCAACAGGGCAACCCCCTGGGCATCGGAAGTGTTCTGGCTACGCGGGCCAATCAACGAAATCCCCGGCAGCCTTTCACCCGATTCCAGATCCTCCACCGTGATCACCGCATGCCTCGGTTTTAAGGCGACCCGAATCTCCTGGTTGTCGTCAAACCTGGACTCAGCATCGGAGAAGCCCTCAGCGCTGACTACCACTTCAAGGGGTGCTTCGGCGCCCCACAAAATGAAGCGGCCATCGTCGTCGGTATCCGCCCCATTGTTGCCGGCAATGACAGTGGCGCCAGCCAGGGGGCTGTCGGTAACCAGGTTGAAGACACGGCCTGCCAGATGCTTCGGCAGCAGCTCCACGACCAGGTCCTGGCCATCCAACAGGTGGCTGGTCTCATCCACAGCCACCCGAACGGGCTCGTAGCCGGCGAGCGACGCCTCCAGCAATAGACCATTGCCGTGCAGCCCTTGGAAGTGGAAACCGCCGGCTTCGTCGGCAATCAGGGTTTTACCGCCGATTGCAAGCTTCGTCTCAGCCAGGGGCTCACCGGTGCGTCCATCGACAGCCTTGCCCGACAACACCGTCGGCTCCAGGGCTACGTCAAGTGGTTCTTCCCCCGCCAGAATGGCCGTCGACTCGACTGCGATCGAGGCTGGCAGGTACCCGGGCAAGATCACCTGCAACAGGTCACTGCCGCTGACATGTGAGACATAGTAGAAACCATCATCCTGGCTTTCGGTGGTGCGGTCACCGAAAAGTACCGAGGCGCCTGGCAAGGTCTGCCCGGTGGCAGCATCGCTGACAGTACCGCGCAAGCCGTCGGGCAGCAACTGAAGGGTCAACATACTCGCATTGGCTGCCAGCTGCCCGGCGTCCACCGCCTGCTGAAATGGAATGAAACCATCGGACTCCGCCTGGAGGATCACATTCTCCCGGGGCACGTTAAGCAACTCGAACTGGCCAGCCTTGTCGCTGGTCGCGGACTGGTCTGCTGCAGTAAGAATCACACCGGGCACCGGTTCATTGCTGGAAGCATCGACGATCTGGCCACCCAACCGGTTAGGTTGCACCGCCGCAACGATGGAGGCAGGCAACAGGGGAATCAAGTTGAACTGGCTCTTCCCTTGCCACGGTTGGTAGCGATCGAGCTCGATACTGGCGTTTACTGGCCGGAAGCGGAAGGTGCGTGTGGAGAAACGTCCTTCGGCATCGGTTCGAATCTCTTTTTTTCCCAGATCGACCGCCACATCGGCCAGGGGTTGCGCTGTCCGGGCGTCGGTGACTTGACCGCCGACCTTGACCGGAATGAGATAGAGAACGAGAAGAACAATGGGAATGGCAATCAGTATAGTGGTCACCGTACGTTGACGGGATTGCACGGTGTTTGCATCTGGCACGAACAGATCCTCCCTGGTCAAAAAATCGATGGTTCCGACGCTTCATCTTTAAGGTCGGAACGGCCCGTATTATAGCACAGCGCCCCACCGGCGGCAATTGTTTTGAAAAAGCAGAAGGGCATCGACAGGAGAATTTCTCAGGCGCCGCGGTATGCGCTGAACAGCTACCCACCCGTCACGTACACAGTCGACTATTGTGGTATAATGCGGATCAACTATTGGCAAACAGGGACAAAAACAGAGTGTTTGGCAGGGTTGCGCGTAAATGGTGGCTGCTGTGTGCCACGGACATGGATTGAGATACGAAAGCTTCGTCAGACTGGAGCAAAACCATGACTACAACTATGAATCAAGAGCTGCCCCAGGACAAATCGGCCTGGCGGCAGATTGTTGCCAGGTATCAGACGGCCAGCCTCAACCGAAGTGTGATACAGCTGATCACTTCCGTTGTGCCCTACTTCGTGCTGCTGGTCCTGATGTATTTCAGCCTGGACATCTCGTATTGGCTGACTCTGCTGTTGGCCATTCCAGCCGCAGGCTTCGTGATTCGGATCTTCATCATCTTCCATGACTGCGGCCATGGCTCATTTTTCGCCTCCCGAGAGGCCAACGAGTGGGTGGGCAGATTCACCGGCGTCCTGACCTTCACCCCCTACCATCGCTGGCGCAGAGCCCACGCCATCCATCATGCTACGGCGGGAGACCTGGACCGGCGCGAAGCGGGCGACGTGTGGACCATGACGGTAGATGAGTACCTGGAATCCCCCCCGTTAAAACGGTTGGGCTACCGGGTTTATCGTTTCCCGCCGATAATGTTAACAGTGGGGGCATGGATGAGCTTTTTGGTCTTCGAGCGACTCTGGTTCTGGGAGAAGGACAAGCGGGCGCGGAACAGCGTTATCTGGACCGATGTGGCTCTGCTGGCCATTGCGGTCGTCGCAACTTTGACAATTGGGCTCAAAGCGTATCTGCTTATTCAAATACCGGTCATCTGCCTGGCCGCCAGTGCCGGAGTCTGGCTTTTCTACGTCCAGCACCAGTTCGAGGGGGTGTACTGGCAACGGCATGAGGACTGGGACTATGTCGACGCCGCTCTGCAGGGCAGCTCCTATTACAAATTGCCCAGCCTTCTGCAGTGGTTTTCCGGTAACATCGGCTTTCACCATATCCACCATCTGAGCCCCAAAATCCCTAATTACAACCTGGAGCAGGCCAACAACGAGAACTCCCTGTTTCAGATTGCCCCGGTGACGCCCAGGTCGAGTCTGAAGTCACTGGGCTTCCGCCTATGGGATGAGGAGAATCATCAGCTGGTAGGCTTTTCCGAGGCGAAACGGGCAGCTGAGCTTCGATCCGCGCCCGCCAAACCCAACCCATAGTCGAGGCAGGCCTTGCGTCTGGAGAGGTCTCCGGGAAAGATAGGGAGGTTCACTGAGGATAATGAAATTTGAATTCCTGTCTGAAACACTGCCAGACGCTTTTCGCTGGTTAAATGAGCCCCTGGCCTATTCCACTGGTCAGGGGTTAACATTGATGACACGACCTGAGACCGATTTCTGGCAGGGCACCCATTACGGATTTCGCAGGGATAATGGGCACTGCCTGTTGACCTCGATACAGGGTGATTTCACTTTGGAAACCAGAACTGAATTTGCCCCTGTTGCCCAATATGACCAGTGCGGTTTGATGGTGAGGGTGGACAGCGCGAATTGGATAAAGTGCTCCCTGGAATATGAGAACAGCTCGCTGAGCCGACTGGGTTCGGTGGTGACAAACGGCGGATTCTCCGATTGGGCCACCCAGGATATCACAACGCCGGTCTACACAATATCCTATCGCATCAGTAAAAGCGGCCAGGACTTTCTGATCGAATATTCATGGGACGGTGAAAGTTGGTATCAGATGAGGATTACCCACCTTGCCAATTGCCCGGAAAGCCTTGACGCAGGTCTCTATGCTTGTAGCCCGGTCGGAGAAGGATTTCAGTGCACCTTTGAGTATCTGGCAACCGGTGAGAATCAGTGGGATACATAGTCGAGCAGGGAGTCAGTCTAGACAAGCTGATTCAATAGCCCCGGGCCAGATCAACCCGGTTGGGAATGGTCTCACCCCGGTTGGCCGCATTGAACAGCTGCGCCAGGTGAAGCATCCGCATTCGCTCCGTATAGGGCGAGCCAAAAGCCGCGCCCCGGTGTGGGCTCATGACCATGTTGTCCAACTCGTTGAATGGAAAGCGCGAAGGTGGAGTATTGGTCCGGCTTTCCCGACTGTCGGGGTAGTTGTACCACACATCGGAGCCCGCCGCTCGTAACTTGCCGGCCACGATGGCATTGTAGAAGGCCTCTTCGTCGACAATGGCGGCTCGTCCCACGTTGATCAGAATAGCCCCATCGGGGAGCAAATCCAACTCATCCGCGCCGACAAGGCCTTTCGTCTCATCGGTCAAGGGTGGTGTGATGCGACCGCCAGCGATGGTGCCGGCCGGTCGACGAACAATCTCCGACATGGGAGGTCAGGCGCGCCGGCTGATGCGGTAGGTACAGGCAGCGTCGCCGCTCATGATGTGTTGTTCGCGTTGGACTTCAGCCTCAGGCAACAATGCCTGAATGAAGTCGATCTCGGTGGCGCATGCCTGACGGTAGCGATAGGCGACGCGGTGGACGGCGCAGTTGAACTCCCTCAGCAGGTAGGTATCGTCGTTCACCCGCTCCCACTCGGCCAGGTAACCATCCTCGTCCAGCAAACGAGCCAGTTCGGCGATCCTTTGCTCAAAATCGAGTCCTGCCAGACGGGCTCGTCCGACTCGCAGCCGCCGCGCTGCCCGTCTTTCGAATACCCGAGCCAACTCATCCTCTTCCAGATAGCCCAGAAGCTCATTGGCAAGAATGTGGTAGTTTTTGGGAAAGAGTTCCTCTGCCAGATCGGTCAGGTGATAGACATAGGCGGGCCGGCCCATGCCTCGCTGCTGGGAGTCGAATGTCACAAGACCATCCTTCTCCAGGGTAGTCAGGTGGCGACGCACGCCCATGGCAGTCATCCCCAACAACCCACTTAATTCGCCCGCGGTTAATCCCCCTGACTTCTTTAAGGCCAGCAAGATCTTTCGCCGGGTTGGTTGTAACTGACTGGCAAGGGTTTTACGGCCGGATTGCATGGCTTGGTCCCGAAGCTACACTTTTTTGGTCGGCGGACCAGGCTTTTTTGATCCACCGATGAACACGCCAATTATACCATCCCTTGCAGCCCTTGTAAACTTCGGATAATAAATAAACGCTTTTGTTTCCAAATTATCCTATTGCAACGCACTCCTTTTGACCAGCAGGCCATTTTGGCGTATCATTGTCTCGTTTTTCGCATCCCATTTTCCTGCAAGGATGGGCGCCATGCTCAAGACCCAATTCCATACGACCATGCGGTGGTTACTGCGGGCAAATACGCCTATCCCCGAGCGCAGCGACGGCGAGATCGCTGCCGACATGGAGCGAAACTACCACTGGAATTTCACTACTCATGTGCTGGACGGCGTGTTCTTCTGGCTCGGCGCCAGCTTCATGTCCAGCGCAACCATCATTCCCCTTTTTGTCAGCAAACTTAGCGATAGCCCGTGGGCCATCGGTCTGGCAGCAGTTATCGCCCAGGCCGGCTGGTATTTCCCGCAGCTCTTTGCCGCCAATGCCACCGAACGTCTGCCGCTGATGAAACCAGTGGTAGTCAATCTGGGTTTCTTTCTGGAGCGCCTGCCCCTCTGGCTGTTGCCCATCGCCGCGCTGGTGGGTGCCAGCCATCCCCAGCTTGGATTGGCCCTGTTCTTCATCGGCTATGCTGGCCATATCCTGGGCGCCGGGGCTGTTGCTCCTGCCTGGCAGGACCTGGTCGCTCGTTGCTTTTTCCCCGAGCAACGAGGGCGCTACTTTGGCACAGCAACCTTCCTGGGCAACGGAACAGGTCTGCTGGGGGCAGCGTTGAGTGCCTGGATTCTGGCGGCCTTCTTGTTTCCAACCAATTTCGCACTGCTCTTCACCCTGGCCGCCTTTTTTGTCACGGTGAGTTGGGTGTTTCTCGCCCTGGTCCGGGAGCCCACTCAGTCCCACATGGTCGCCCGTCAGAGTACGCGCCAATATCTGGGCAAGCTGCCGGCGATCGTTCAACAGGATGAGGAGTTTCGCCGTTTTCTGCTGGCCAGGACTTTACTGGTATTCGGCAGCCTGGGCACCGGATTCGTCACTGTGGCCGCTATCGCCCGCTGGGAGGTAGCCGATGGCGTCGTTGGATTCTACACAGGCGCCTTGCTTCTCGGCCAAACCCTGGGGACCTTTGTATTCGGCTTCCTCTCTGACCGGCGGGGCAACAAGCTTGTTCTGGAGTCAAGCGCTGCATTCGGCATGTTTGCCTTTCTGTTGGCATGGATGGCCCCCTTCGCCATGTTGTACTACGCGGTGTTCTTCATGTTGGGCATTGCCATGGGAGGGATCATGCTTTCCAGCATTCTGGTCGTGCTGGAATTTGCACCATCCTCGCGCCGGCCAACCTATACCGGTCTGGCCAACACCACCGTCGGCGCGTTCAGCATTGCCGCGCCATTGCTCGGGGCCTTGCTGGCCAGCATCAGCTACGACTGGTTGTTTGCCGTCAGCGCCGGGTTCAACCTGGTTGCACTGGTAGCGCTTCACTGGTGGGTCAAGGAACCCCGGCAACTGAAGCCGGTTCCAACGAGCTAGAATCTCCCCTCATTGCAAGGTGACGCCGGCGCACTAAACAACCTGGGCACAGCCGTCCCGCCGGCTATCCCCCACCCCAAGGTACTGACCGTCAGGACAGCGGGCGACCACGTGGGTGCCGCCAAAAAACATGTGTTTGCTCGCCCAGATGTTCACGTTGTACCCAGACGCCGCCAACTCGGCTACGACGACGGGGTCGTTGCCCCCCTCGACCTGGAGAATTCCCTCTTCCCAGTGAACGCGGGGCGCTTCCACCGCCTGCTCAAGATCAAGATCGAATTCAAAAACATTCATCAAGACCTGGAGGATTGCACTGCGAATCCGATTTGCGCCACCGCTGCCAATCGCCAGCACTGGCCATCCATCCTCCAACACCACAGAGGGAGACATCATGGAGGGAATACGCCGTCCAGCCATCATCTGGTGGAAACCCTGGGGATGAAGGTCTTCCTCACCCATCATGTTATTGGGAACAATGCCCGTGCCTGGAACGATATAGCCAGCGCCTTCACCACCACTGGTCGTCATGCTGACAGCCAGGCCATCTTGATCGATGACGGAGATCTGGGTAGTGCTGGAACGGGCATTGATAACCTGATCTGTTGGCCGTTCTGGAATCGGCAGGCGCAGCATATCCCGCAATGTTTCTGCCCAGCGATTCACCGTCGCCGGTCCCAGCATCCTGCCAATCTGCTGCCGCGGCAGCAGATTCAACTGTTCCATTTCGCCGCGCGCCAGGTTGGTCACCCGCATGACTTCTGCGATCAATTCCAGGTGGCAGATGGTGCCGTGATGCTTCTGTTCAAAATGAAAGTCCTTGAGCAGATTCAGGGAAAAACTGATCAAGAGTCCACCGCGGCTGGGAGGTGGATTGGTCAGTACCGTGCGATTGCGAAAATGGGTTACCAGTGGCAACCGCCGCCGAACGCGGTAGCGGCTCATATCTTTGGCAGTGATAAGCCCTCCGTTTTCAGCTTGATCCTGCCACAATGCCCTGGCAATCTCACCTTCGTAGAAAAGGCGAGGCCCCTCTTTACCCAGAGCTTCCAGGGAGTCTGCCAGGTCGCACATTCGCAACAACTCCCCTGGTTCCAACAGTCCGCCAGCGCCATTGCTGCGGCCAAAAATGGCGGCGCTGCCAGGCGTGCTGAGGAAAATCGGCTCCAGCATAAGGCTGATGAAATATTGCATCTCCGTCACTTGCACACCCTCGCGAGCTAACTGGATGGCAGGCTCCAGCAGTACAGTTAACGGCAGACGGCCCTTGTCACGTGACAGCATACACAGGCCGGCAATGTTTCCAGGTACCCCCACGGAGCCGCGACCGACATAAAAGTCTTGCTGGGAATCACCATAATCAATCGTGATCTTGCGAAAATCGATTTCTTCCGGCGCCGGTATCTCCTTGCGTCCCAACCCGGGGGCAGCGCTGAAGAAGTCGTACAGGGTGCCATCACCGCGTCGGGCATCGTAGATCAGTGCGAAACCGGCGCCTCCCGTTGCAGAAACAGTATATTCTGCCACGAAGGAGGCGAACGCGGCAGCCACAGCGGCGTCAACCGCATTGCCGCCCTGCTCTAATATCTGCGCGCCCGCGGCGACTGTCAGCGGATGGCCGGCAGCGATTGCGCCATGGCGAGTCGATGATACCAATGTCATGCTAGACAATCCTCGAAGGCTCAGCGCTGTGCCAGGCGCAAGGCCATGGCACCTGCGATGGCCGCTGCCCAACGCATATCCTGGTAATCCAGCCGCTCCGCGGTATCGTAGGGCGTGTGGCAATAGGGATCAGGCCCCTTGGCGATGGCCAAGGCGGGTAAGCGCAAATGGGCATAGGGCCAATGATCGGAATATGAAAGGGAGTTTCTGACTGCGATCGGATACCCGGTGGACTCGCTGTAGCCCATCTCTTCCGCAAGGTCGGCCGCTGTTTTCGCCAGACTGCTGGGAAATCCATTGAAGCGCAGGGCACCTTCTGGAACGCCTACCCCGTCCGGCGTAACGATGCCCCGGCAGCGCGCTTTGACTCGAGCAGCGCGCGTGATGACCTCTGACAGCGAACCGACCATGCCTTCCCCGCCGCTGGCAAACGCGGCGAAGCGGATCGTTCTATCGGGACGCAGACGACTCTCTGTCCAGACCCGGGCCAGTTCCAGGATACACGCCAGACCAGATGCATTGTCGGAAGCACCGCTGTACCAGGCATCGTAATGGGCTGCCAGGATCACATAGTCACGCCGTTTGCCCGGAATCTCACCAATCACATTGGCGGTCAGGCCCGCCGAATAGGCCGATTTGATGTGCAGCAGCGCGCGCACCGGGCCTTTCGCCAGCTTCTTACGCAGGTATTCCCCGGTCTGATAACTCACGGCCAAAGCAGGAATGCGACCCAGAGCGGCACCTGATCCATTCTCGATGAGTTGCATGTTGGCCGGGCTTGGCGATTGGTGGGCAAAGACCACGGCGACGGCACCATGGCTGGCGGCTCTTTTGATCAGGCGACCACGTGGTTCTCGGCTCTTGTCGCTTCGCCTTATCAAATGAACGGCATCGCCAAGTCCACGCCGGGATCGAATAGCATAATCGGTTTCCGTACCACCCCCCAGGTCGATCACCGGCCGCTCCAGGCCCGTGGGCGCTGTTTTCGGCGAGCCTGTGATCACGATGAAATTGGGCTCGTAGGGCGCGGGTGTAAAAAAGCTCAGTTGAGAACGGGCCCGCCGTCGCCAGCGCGGGTAGATCACCGGACTCAGATGCACTCGCTTGAGTCCGATCTCGCCGAAACGGTTCAGAACCCAGTTTCGTGCCTGCGCCTCTCCCGGGGTGCCCCCTCGACGCATATTGATGGACGACAGGGCAACCGTATCGCTGCGTAGTCGGCCCGGATCAATCTGCATGGGCAGGCCCCCCTCGGCGCCGGTGCTCGTTCCCAGCCGACCGTAATCTGCCTGAGTCAATGGCTCATAGCGGGCCAACCACCACGCAAGGGATGCCCCACCGGTGAAGCCCAAGGCCAGGCCCGCTAACAGCCTTCGAAACATGGAAGTCATGATGGCACTCTCGCCTGGATCTCCGAACAGGTCACATAGATTCTCATAGTTCCGCTATGACCTCTCCGATCCCGGCAGTATCGTAACCGCCAAGCGCCTCTACCGTACCGGAAAACTCAGCGGAGCGAATCACTGCCATTAAGGGCTCCAGCAACTCGCTGTCATAGTACTCGGCGGGAATCACCAGGTCGTAGCGTTCGTTGAAGAGTGGTACGAAGCCCAGACGCAGGGCACTTGCCGCTGCCCGAATTCCCAATCCACAATCTGCGGTGCCCGATTGAACGGCAGCTGCCACCGCCAGGTGTGTAAATTCAGGCCGTTCGTAGCCCTGAATCTGCCGTCGTTTGATACCCAATTGCTTCAACTGGTAGTCCAATAGCACGCGGGTACCCGCGCCCCTTTGACGATTGACGAAGCTCACATCGGCGCGCGCCAGATCTGCAAGACTGGTGATCTCCTTGGGGTTTTCGGGTTGCACGATCAATCCCTGAACACGCCCAACGAAGCGCAACAGAATCATCTGTCGAGTGGGCAGAAGTTCGCGAATGAACTTGATGTTGTATTCCCCTGTCTCTGCGTCGAGCAGATGAGAGCCGGCAAAGTGCGCTTCGTTCCGTTGAAGCGCCAACAGGCCTCCGTAACTGCCCACGTTTGAAGAGGCCAGTGTCAGCTCAGGACGGTTCCGTCGAAGTTGATCGGCAAGAACGTCAAGGGTCAAGTCGTGACTGCCGATGGAGACGATGGTATTGCGAATCGACTCAGGTGAACGCAACAGCTCGACAGAAACCTGGCTGCCTGCATGTTCTCCTTCACTGAAGCGAGGAATCTGCACGATTCCATCGGCCCGTACCAGCGACATAATGACTCCTGCCCCGCGCTTCAACGGGGTTGCCACCAGACGATCGCCGACCCGCCCTACGGTGACACGCAAGAATTCATCCTCTCCCAAAGGAGAGTGGACCTTCTGAGTGAGAGATGCTCTGACGATAGGGCGCTCGGGCGGCATCAAACCCTGCCACCGATAGACCAGCGGCTTGACAAAAAGTTCGAAGGTCATGGCAGCCGATACCGGAAACCCAGGAATCCCGATCACCGGTTTGCCCCCGGCGATCCCCAGAACCACGGGATGTCCCGGTCGAATCGCCGCGCCGTGGACCAATACCTGTCCCAGGTCGTCGACTACGCGGGCGGTGAAGTCCTCCGAGCCCGCTGACGACCCGGCGTTTATTACAACGATATCGTGATCGGACAGGGCCACCTCGACTGCAGACCGTATCCGATCGAATTCGTCAGGCACGGACGCCAGGCGACTGACCTGGCAGCCCCATTCCTGCGCCATGGCGCCAAGAACCAATGAATTGTACTCAACAATATCGCCCGGCTGCAAAGATGTTTCCCAGCCAGGTTCTCCGGGTGTCACCAACTCACTGCCGGTTGGTATCACCGCTACCCGGGGCTGGCAACGCACCGCAAGATGGGTGTGCCCACATCCAACCGCGGCGCCCAGGTCCTGGGGCCGAAGATAATGGTTGGAGGGTAACACAAGCTGGGTTGCGACGATGTCCTCACCCATGGCGCGCACATGTCGCCAGGGCGGCGTGGCAGCCATGATCTCTATATGGGTTGAGATGTCAGGATCTGCCGTTTGCTCCCCCGGCAGCAACTGCGTATCCTCGATCATGATCACCGCGTCAGTCCCTGCCGGGATTGGATCACCGGTGTCCACGTAAAACGCCTGCTGGTTCAGGGCAAGACGAAGCGGAGAGGTCTCGGTAGCGCCAGCGGTGTCTTCGGCCCGTACCGCATAGCCATCCATGGCAGACGCATGGTAATGGGGAGAGGATATGCGGGCCCATACAGGCGCTGCAGTTACCCGGCCGGCACAATCGCCAACGGGCAATGTTTCACTGGGAAGCGTGCCCAACGCTTCAGCCTGCAGCAAGGCGGCATACCAGTGTTCGATGGCCTCTTCCAGACCAATATCGTGTAGATAGGGAGTCTCTCGTCGCATCATAGGTTTCAATGTAGCTCAACCGTCACCAATTGACCATCAGCAATGCCATTGCTGTCCAATGGAACTTTGACGGCGCCATCAGACCGGATAAGTGTATAGATTAAATTGCTCTTGCCAAAAACGGGTATCGCCCACAATTCACCGGCGCGCGATTCCAGGCGCACCTGTACGTAGTCCTCCCGCCCGCTAACACTGGCGATGTTGCGGGACAGTCGAGCGGTCACCCGTGTTTTGACGACAGCATCGGCGCCCAACAGGCTACGGATCGCCGGGTTGACGAACAGGTCGAAAATCACCATCGCACTGACCGGATTGCCCGGCAATCCGAACACCGGCTTGCCGGCGGCGAGAGCCAGAATCGTTGGCTTACCAGGTCGTACACTCACTCCGTGAATCAGGATTCCTGGTGACCCCAGACCTTCGATGACCTGGGCTGTCATATCCCGAAAGCTCACGGAACTGCCTGCCGACATCACCAGGATATCTGCGTCGGCCAGTGCCCTCGCTGCAGCACTCTGCAACGCCTGAAAGTCATCCGGAATAATCGAATATGTAATCGGAATCCCTCCGGCACGGTGAGCCAGCGCGGCCAGGGTGTAGGAATTGATATCACGAACCTGGCCGGGCCCAGGCTCCTGGTCCGGCGACACTACCTCGTCTCCCTGGGAGAGAATGGCAACCGTTGGCCGCACAGCCACCGTTATCTCTGTGATCCCCAACGCGAGCAGTCCCCCAATGTCCTGCGGGCGGATTTGATGGCCTTTTACCAGGACAGGCTGGCCCTGGCGGACATCCTCACCGATCTGGATGACATTCTGACCGACAGCTACTGGCTTCAATACCTCAATCGAGTGGGGATGAAACTCGCTTTCAGGGTCAACTCTCTCTGATTGGCTGCCGGCGCTGGTGTCCTCCTGGCGGATACGCTGGGTATCTTCGACCATCACCACGGCATCGGAGTCCGAGGCAATCATGCCGCCGGTGTGGACAAGAACGGCCTGTCCCTCATCCAGAGAGATCTGGGGCGGCTGTCCCATAGATACTTCACCAACTACCTCCAGATAGGCCGGCAAGCTGGCAGTAGCCCCATAGGTATCGATAGCAGCCACAGCAAAACCATCGACGGTGGATCGCGGAAAGGCTGGCAAATCATGAGGGGAAAAGATATCCTCCGCAAGAATGCGGTCCAGGCTCAGTAGCACGGAGAGTCGTTCGGTTTTCACCGAAGACCTGAACCTTTCGCTGAATATTCGCCAGGCCTCAGCCGGTGTTTGTACGTCGAATAGCTCGGTCATAACCGTCCTCAGTTGATCTCGATTTCTGCCAATTCAATAGCATCATTGGGCAAGCGCACGCGGGCATCATCATAGGCAGGCAGCCGGTTGAGCGTCAGGGCATCGTAGATCCCGACAACAATTCGATAGGGACCCGGTCTGAGTTCAGAGAACAATGGCACTTCGTAAGAATCAGTGAGCAATTCCCCCTGTTCCCATACCGAGGTAGGATACTGTCCGTCAAAAGGTTGAACGTCCTGTTGAGCCACAATGCGTCCATTTGAATCCAACACGTGGATAAACACCTTGTAATCCTGCCCGATGGGTCCTGCGGCTTGCCAGCGAACGCTGACCTCCAGATCTCCCACCAGTGCCTCTTCGGTAACAACCTGCTTTCCATGGACAGAGCTCACACGATTGCCATCCACGCCATAGCCAATGAGCAGAATGGAATCATCGAAATTTGCGTACCCTGGCAACGTGGCCAATTCAAGGGTGGATGACTTGGGGGCCTGCCCGCCGACACTGCCGGGTAGGATTGCAGCGCCAACGGGCTGCAGCTCGTCGCCCATTAACTCATACATGCCGGCATACACCCGAAATGGACCAGGGGGTGCATCTGCCGGCAACGAAACAACATGGCGATCGACAATGATTTCGCCCGGTTTCCACAACCTTGAAGGGTAGTAATCGCCTCCGATCAGTTTATCACTCTGAGCGATCTTCGAACCATCGGGAAGTGTCAAATGAACGAAACTTGAAAGATCGGTCGCAATAGGTTGCACGGGCTGCCAAAACAAGGTTACTGCGGTATCCTGCCCTGGCGCGGGGTGTAACGTTTCCACATCGTAACCGGTCAGCCGAATCTGATCACCGATGGCGATATCTACCGGCTGGGCATCGCCCCGCAGGGTGTTTAGACCCTCGACCCGCGTCAGTCCGGCAGAGTCGTTCTGGCCCAATTGCGCCTTGGCCTCCAAACCGGGCATGGGCTTGACCAAAAATACCGGTCGCTCATTGGCCAGAGCAATCTCCAACACCTGTCCTACATTGTCCCAGTTCTCACCGGGCAACATACCGGGAAAAAGGCCCGCAAGATCGGGGCGCATGCCCTCGACCTGCTGAAGATACCAGAGCGGCATCATCTCGTCCCGGTCGTTGGTCACCAAAATCGAGTCGGCAGGCGGATCGGCTTCGATCAGATTGGCCCACCAACGCTCCGGCAGGGTATGCCCGCTGCGATCAACCTGATCCGCATGGGATATGAACAACAGCAAGGGCAGAGCAGCCAACGGAATCAGGGTCAAAACGCTGGCAGCGGTGGCCCAGGCCGGTCGCCAGCGCGCAACGAGCTGCGCGATCTCAGCGGCAATAAACGCGCCTGCGACGGCAATCCATCCCGAGGCAATCAGGTAGGATGGGATATAATACGCGGCAATGTCGTCGATGGTGTAGAAAAGGTTGAATGCCGTCAGGGCAATGAAGCCACCACCCGTCAGCCACAGCAAGCGGGTTTCCCGATTGATGATCAGATAGAGCACACCCAGGAGCGCCAGGCCAACCCCAACCGGTGTCAGTTCAGCCATGAAACGCTGGATCAGTGTGAACGGATCGGAGACAGCAGTTGCCGGTCCCTGGAGTTGGCTGGCGAAACTGTAACCCAGTGCGTAGCCTGCCAGCCCTTTGGGCGATCTATTTATCAGATCCACGAAGTGATCCGGCCTGAGCTCTACCAACAGATAAGGACTTTGCTTAACCCGCAGAGGAACATACAGGTAGAGCAGAAGAGGTGCCAGGGTCAAAACAGTCAACGGAACCAACCACCGGGGACGGCGCACGCGATAGCCATCCTGGCGCCAGACGAACACAAAGAGCACCGGTATCAGGAGCAGCGTCGTTCTGTGGTGGGCAAGACTCAAGCCCAGAACCAGAGCAAGAACCATCAGGGAAAGGGAAGGGTGCGTTCGGAACTCAGGCTGATCCTCCTGAGCGTAGTGCTTTTCGATTTCGAGCCCTTTTTGCCAGCGCAACGCCAGTCCGAAGATCAGCGCAATAAAGGCAGCGTGTAACGAATACACCTCTGTCACCAGGGCACTGCTCCAGAAAGTGGGAGTGAAGGCGAAGGCAAGGGCAGCAAGAAAAGCAGCAATTCGCTGGGCAATTGGCGGTGCCTGCCGGACACCGAGCTCTACCAACCCATGGGCGAACAGATAGGTCAGTCCCACCGCCACCGCGGCAAAGATCACTGATAGCAGGTTCATCGCCCTGGCGGGTGTTGCCAGATTCAGGATATCCAGGAGGTGGGTCCATATCCAGCCCAGGATCATGTAAAGGGGATATCCCGTTGGATGGGGCAGGCCGGCCAACCAGGCCGAAAACTGGAATTCGCCACCATCTCCGAAGAGTAGGCCAGGCGCAGAACCCAGCCAGTACACAGTGCCGGCGATCAGGCCAGCGATCGCTGCGATTAGCAGATCGACCACTGCCAGGAGTTGCGGTCTGGCCATTGAACCCCCGGAGAGGTCTGTCGCCGCTGTGGTGGCCTCCAATGCCATCTGCCCCTCTGCCTCCATTACCGGGGGTCCTCCAGGCGCAACCAGTCGAAGGCCACCGACAGAGGCCGTCGATCGGCAGCGACACGCAGGTACGCGCCATCAGGCCCGATAGCCTCGGCCGCAGAGCCGGGAGATGCACCCTTGACACCGACCAGGCCATGTCCATAGCCGGGGGTCTGGCGCAGGTCTACCTGGCTGCCAAGGTCCGCCAGGGCGGCGACCGCCCGATCGGTCAGGAAGCGGCTTCCGTCATCTCGCACTGCAGCTACGACGATCACCCCTTCTTCTATCTCTTCAATAAAATCCGCCATCGTCTCCGCTTCGAATTCGTTGGCCCAGGTATCGAAGCCGCGAACGGCCAGCAGTTCACCGGAGTCAGGATCGATGACACTCAGGTTGTAACCTCGCCGACCCGATGAAGCATCCTGTTCAACCCCCTCAGGGTCCGACACTGTGATGAAGGCAATGTCCTGAGCGGTGCCTCCGCTATTGATCTCGATGTCCACCGGGCTCTGAACGCCGCTGCTGCCGATCATGCCCTGACCCTGTAAAACATCGGCTGGTTGCGCGCTTTCGATGAAAGAAAAGTTCAAGCTGTTCAACCCATCGACGGCGGCCTCGGCAGGCACATCGAAGGCCAATTCCTGCCAACCGGGAGTGACTGCCCGGGTCCCGAGGTCAACGCCGTTGAACCGAACATTCAAAGACTGCGGGGCAGCGTCTGGATAGGAGAAAGGCTGGACCCGCAGGACCAGTCGCAGCGGACGGGTTTCGACCAGCCGGAGGGGAAGGTACAGATCAGCCTCTCTCCCCATCGCCCAGACCCCGGTCGCTCCCGATATATCCTGCTCATCAGCACTCCAGCCAACACCCCGGTACGCGCTGGTGTCGGCTGTTCCGAAATCGAGACCAAAGGGGAAGGGAACCAACGGTTGCCTGACCCGAAAAACCTGGACCCCATCGGCCTGCCAGAGCGGTTCAGGATCGACCGGTAACACATCCAGCGCATAGTCCCGGGCCGCCTGCCAGGTATCGGCATAGGGATATCGACCCGGCACCGGCGGATTGACTACCAGATAGTCCACGTTCCAAAGAGCGACCAGATCATCGGCGCTTTGACGCGCGCGCTGGTCAGTGATCTCGTCGGGCTGTTGGTACATCTCCAGGCCCGCGATTGCCTGCAGCAGCGGCTGGCGTTCGAAATACTCAAACTTAAAAGGAGGATTGCGAACGGCATTGCCGCTGATGATCGGTCTTTTGTGATCGGACTGATACCACTGAACCCGGGTATCTTCTGAACCAAAGACCCGGAAGCCGTTTCGCCAGCCCATTGGCAACTGCATGATTGTGCCGTTGCCCTCGCTGCCGGCAAGTTCCTGGTAGACCGCAGGGATGCGAGAGTCGGTCACCGGCATTGGCCACGCCAGGTGCTCAAACACAATTGCGGCGCCTGCCAGCAAAACCATGGCGACGGCCAACAGGCGACGGCCCGACGATCCTTCGATCTCAGGCAGAAGCAAACGAGAACCCCCGCGGCCCGAACTCAGGCTCAGGAGACGACCCACAATCCACGATACGCCGTAACCTGCCAGCACGGCAAGAG
This sequence comes from Chloroflexota bacterium, assembly GCA_034717495.1. Taxonomy (NCBI): domain Bacteria; kingdom Bacillati; phylum Chloroflexota; species Chloroflexota bacterium. The sequence goes on from JAYELL010000076.1 coordinate 52,206, forward strand.
CCAGCATCAGCGGGATACTGAAACGATTGGGGGCCCGATATCCCTTGATGAAAGGCAAATAGTGGGTGATGATAAAAGGCAAAGGCACCGTGGTGTCGAGCCCATCGAGGTGAAATAACGACTCGCCATGGATCTGCAGCAACGGGCCAAGGGCAAACAAAGCGCTCAACAAGGCCAGAATGACCCAGGGCAGCGTTTTGCGCCGCCCCGCGAGAGCGCCAATAGTGGCCAGCGCCAGGGTCGCATAGCCCAGAAAGAGGGTGTTTATATCGCTGAACCGTCCCTCTCCCGCTTCCACTGCTCGCAGTTCCGCCGTCCAGTCTCCGCCCCACAACGGGTGAAGATCCGTGGGTGTCACCAGACCGGCCAGATCACTGCTTAGTTTTTGCGCATCACCCCAACCCTCCAGCGCATAGTCGCCACTCAATCCTTCTCCCACGGTTGGAACGAGCAAGACTGCACTCACCAGCGCTGCAACCGCGGCGATACCAATGACCCCGACCAAGAGCTGGCGAGTTGAAGGTCCGGTGGGATCAGCCCGCGAACCACGCCGGAACAGGGCGAACAAAACCAGTGGCAGGGCAATGGCTGCCAGTAACACGCCATAGAGCATATCTGTCAGCAGTGCCAGCCCTCCGAATAGCCCTGCCATGATGGCATCGTGCCGGCGAGCGCGATCCAGGGTTTTGATGAGATAGAGGACAAAGAAGGGCACCCATTGGGTATGGTAGATATTGTAATGGCCAAGCGATAGATAAATGGCCCGGTTGGAGGCAAAGGCAAATACCAACCCGGCAATCAGTGCCGCCCCATCGCGCGTAAACGTCCAATCGCGGCCTTGGTGACTCGCTGGCTGATCGACGCCGCTGATTCCACGCCTCAGCAGGTAGCGGACCAGCAAGAACGTACCATAGCCGCTGAGTACCGTGGCAAGCAAGTTGATCAAGTTGCTTGCAAGTGGTACCCCGGCCACCAGTTGCAGGGGCAGCGCCAGCACGGTGCCCAGCAGATTGTAGGTATATAGGATCAGGTCAAGGCCCAGCGGGAAAAAGATCAGATCGGTGTGAAGAGGCGAGGAAATCTGATCGATAAGGGAGAACTTGAAATACCACATGCTCCAAAGGAACGTATACTCGTCGAAGGCCCAGGTATCGGTCCCCGGCACATGGGTGGTAAGTTGGGTGACCAATGGAAAGCTAAGACCAATGGCCAGCACCAACAAAAGAAAGAGCACCAAAAGGTGCGTGAATCGCATAGCGTTTTTTTGCCTCGTTAGCCTGTCAACAGTGAGACAATGTTACCATAGGCAGTACCAATGAGCAACTGTCGGCGGCAAAGCGATGTCAACGGGACCATCTTGCGCAACTCACCGGTATTCTATGCTGCCAATCACGAAGGCTGGACGATCCTCGAAGCCGGTGGAACCGGAGGCTTCAGGAAGCCATGGTCCTGCAAATGGCCGAACGCTGACTTCCACTTGATAGTCGCCTGATCCCCCCGGCTCGGGCACCAAAAGGTAATCGTCGGCGATCGGTTCGTCCGGTTGCCAATGATCGGTGCTATAACGGCCGTCGGCCGGCGCGTGAGTCCACTCGGCGGCCAGCCAGCCATCGCTGTGAACTAATCGCACCGATGGGCGCAGATCAGCGGAGATAGCAGAAGTGGCCTGCCAGACAAGTCGGACCGCAGCCGGTTGCCCGGCCTCGATCGGCTCGCCAGGCAACTGGGTATCCACCAGTTCGAATGTTCCTCCAAACAAGGCCAGGGGTTGTCGCACCGGTGCCTGATGGGACGAGAGAGGTTGTGGTGCAGCAAAAGCAGGTCTGATCACACCCAACAGTGCCGCCAGGCCAAAGAGAGCCATGAACAGGGTGAATACGCCGACGAGTTTGAGGTCACCAACCCGCCAGGCACCTGCCTGATCCTCACCGCCATAGACCCAATCCAGCAGGCCCACCACGCCCACGCCAACCCAGACGGCGATGGCTGAAAGCGCGGGCCAGAGCAGGCGAGCCTGATCGGTGCCAAGGGCTATAGCGCTGTAACGCACCAGAGTGACAAATATCAACGCCGGTGCAGCAGCCAGAAGAATCAACAATCCCAATTGTCGCTTCCGGGAAATCAGCTCAGATCGGTCGTATGCGCCGCTCGATGGCATTTCCGCGGCCCCTGCATCGCTGACCCCGCTATCCCCCCTTTCTCCATCTTTGCGACCCTCCGCTTCGCCAATTCGTTGATCTGCTGATCCCCCTTTTACCATCTGCTCCAGATACCGCACGATCCCAACCAGCAGGGCTGCTCCAAAAAAGGCTGCCGCCGCATAGGCCCAGGCTGGCAGCTGGATCTGTCCAGCTCCCCCGAAGCGACCCCAGAAGGTGCGGTGGAGTCCCCACAACAACCAGCGTATGTCTCCAGGAGCCAGCGGTGCCAGTCGTTGGTCGATAGTCATGCGCACCAACTCCCACCCGAAAGGATCCCCGTAGAGACGCCAATTGCGCAAGTACCAGGGAGACGCGAGCAACGCGCCCAGCCCGAAGACCAACAGCAAATGTCCCAGCAGCGCCTTCCACGACGATCGGGACCTTTCGAGCCACCAGGTTGCCAGAATCGCCAGGCCTGCCAGTGGCCAGATAGCCAGCGTTCCGACCTTGGAGAGGGCCCCCAATCCTAAAACGATGCCCAGTAAAAGGCTGCGCCTGGTCGATAGCCCCCGGCGCACCGTTTGCGCCGACAAAAGCATTGCCAGCGCTGCAAAGGCGCCGGCGGCGTTGTCATTGTTGATGGCGCTGCTGATAAATAGGAATCCCGGCAGTCCAGCCAGAAATGCCGCGGCCAACAACCCGATTGCCTCTCGTTCGGGGAACACCTCCCGCCCCAGGGCCCAGGTGGCCCAGAGAGTTACTGCGCCAAAAACAATCGAGAGTCCCCGCGCCAGGTGCATGGCCAGTGGCCCTCTCTGCCACGGAAAATCCTCCAGCGTAGTGTGGACGAAAAAATTAGGGGGCTTATCCGGCCCCAGCGGCACGGCGTCAGGATTTGAACGCAGGAAATCAAAATCCAACCCGGTCCAGCCGGTGAGTCCGCCTGCGATCGCGTGGTAGAGCGGCGGGTGCTTGCTCTGGGTTACCGTGGGGCCCTCCGCCAAACCGCGATTCACTCCGATGTAGCGCAGATACGCGTAATGATCCGCCTCGTCGGGAGCCTCAGCCAATGGCACAACCACCGAATAGGCCACGGCCAGGATCAGGTATATCAGCAGGATGATGAAAAAAACGTGCTTCGGCGACCGCTGATCATTGAGAATTGACAATTGATTATTGGTCATTGGTCATTAACAACCATTCAATGCTTCCCAGATCAACCCGATTGTCAGACGTGGCAGGGTCGGTCGTCAGGTTGCGCAAGGTTTCCGGTTGATACATCCCCGCCCGGAGGCCGTAGGTTCCCGGCGGCAGATCGGCGGGCAATGGAATGACGTGCCGGTCGACAATGATCTCACCCTGGCGCCAGCGGGTCGTTGGTGTGAAACCACCGACAGGACTCCCGTCGTCTTGCGCGATCACCTCGCCATGCTGCCCAAGCAGATGGACGAAGGCTGTGTAATCGACGGTAGTCTCCCGCAAAGCCAGCCAGTAGAGGGTCACTTCTGCCACACCCAGGTCAGGCATCGATTCTGCATCCGCAGCAATCAACGTGGCAACATCCTCCAGAGTCGCCTGCACCGGTTTCGGAGTCCAGGTCTTGCGGCCGATTCCCTGGCTGTTCAGTGTCAAAATCAGGGCTGCCAGGCCCACCAGAACACTGGTAACCAACAGCCCTCGTCGGGAACGGGCCTGCCACCACACCAGAGCCGCCCAGGCAACCACGGACAGCAGCGTTACGACAAGACCGGCTTTTCGAGCCGGTGTGCCGCCGTAGGAAACATGGACCTGATGGTTGCCGGCTGGCAGATCGAGTGTCACCAGCCCCAGTTCGCCCGTGGCAGCAAGCGGTACCGGCTTGCCGCCAATCGAAGCTTGCCAGCCGGGTTGATAGAACTGGTGCAGGCGCAGTTTCATGGGTCCCGGCGTGGAAACCAGGGCAGTAAGGCTGTCGTAGGACAATTCCGTCAGATCAATGGTGGGCGCGGGCTGCAAAGCCGGGCCATCCGCCCCGCCTTCCAGCGACCGGCCCAGGGCCCAGCGCTGCTCGGTCACACCGACGGGTAAAAACTCCCCTGTCCACGTGGCGCCAACCTGACCGGCATCAGCATCCTCGCGCCACATGCGATCCGGAAACCAAACGTCGGCTGCGCTCATCGATAGTGGTTCCAGTTGAAGGCCCGCGGTGGAAACCAGAATGGCAATCGGCGCCATGATGGCGACGATGATGACAGGGCGCACCTTGGGTAGAAGTGCTGGCAATGCTCCTGCGATTCCCATCAAACCCACTGCCTCCAGAAGCAGAAAGCGCCATGGGTATTGCAAATGCCCCAGAACCGGTGTCAATGGATTCCAGATCACGAGAGCTGCACCGGTGGTCATGAACATGGCAAAGGCTGTCAGCCCAACATGAAAGGCAGTGGATGGCCAGATTCCCGGCAGCCTTCGCTGCACCGCGCGCAACAGCAACAAACCCAGACCGGTCACAAGCAGTGCCACCGCGAACCAGCTGAGCGGATACAGCCGGCCCAGGGTGTCGGTTGCGCCACGAAAATAGGCCAGAGCGGGGCGCAGCAGGTCGACAACCGTCAAAAAGTGATTTCGGTAGCCCTCGGAAGCTCCCAGCCCCAGCCCCACCGACGAATTCTCCACCAGCACCGGCAGCCAGTAGACGGCGGTGATGCCGATCGCCAGGGCCAGCGAGAGCGCGGTGCCGGGCAGTCGCCGCCATCGTCCCGACCAACCTGCCATGGCCAGAAGGTGCACGCCAGCCACCAAAGCCATCATGAGGGCAGTCAGATTGTGGGTCAGCACCAATCCCGCCCATGCCAGTGTTCCCCAAAGCATGGCGGGCCATGGGTTATCCTCCAGAAAGGCCGCGGTGTATGCCCAAAGGATCAAAGGTGGAAAAATAAATGCGGCAAGTTCAGGCAACGCGCCGCGAAGATAAGCGTCAGCCAGGTGATAAGGAGCGTAGGTGTATACCACGGCAGCCAGAACACCGGCGGCAGCATTTCGGGCGGGCCAATTGCCAAAACGTTTGCTGCCGGCCTTCAGCAGATACCGCAGATAGGCGAAAGCTGCCAGGGCCGCCAGGACAAAGCTCGATGCGATCGTAAGCCTGGCCGCGGCGACCGGAGAGACTCCCAGCAGTGAAAGCAATGCCCCCGGAAAATAGCTCAGGGGAGAATAGTAGTTTAAAACTGCCTGCCCATAGCCGAAGCCGAAATCGGGAAATAGCCGGGGAAGGATGATCCCATGTCGCCAGGCATCTGCCAGCGCGGCCGTGCGGTAAACGTGAAAACGACCGTCATCCGAAGCAAAAAAACCTGATCCCAGCAGTGGCAACAAGGCAGGAATCAGCAACAGAAGCAACAGTGCCCCGTAGGCCAGCGTCGCATTGTCCTCGAGCCAGCGCTGGATTCCTCTGGACTGCCGGGTCGACATCGTAGCACTCATGGGATCAACATTATACCCGACCGGAAACCGTTCGACCAGTCACATTATGTATTCTATTCGAGGTCGAACTCAACCAGGAGAACCTGGTCGTCCGTTGGAACGCCATCGGGACCAAGTATCTTAAGCCGGTTGCCCGTCACCGGATCGTAAAGGCCAGCACGTAGCTGATAGCGTCCTGGCGGCGGCTGGCCCAGCCATTCCAGCTCGTGGATGTCGATCACCACCTCTCCCTGCTGCCAACGCGTTGTCGGCGAGAAGAAATAACCTGGCTCGCCGTCGTGTTGTGCCCAGAGCTTGCCACTTGCATCCAACAAATGTACGAATACCTTGTAGTCGGCGGCAGGACGCTGCAAGGCCAGCCAGGTCAGGGTCACAGCGCCATCACCGTCCGATTGCAATTTTTCGGGCGGTGCATGGTAGCCGATAAGCCGGGCTTCATCGCCAAAGTTGACATTCTGAGGCACTGGCACCACGCCGGCTGGTTCCTGTTGCCGCTGCGCCAGCACTAAACCACCGTACACCAGAAAGAGGATGAGCAGGCCAAGTACCCATCGCCAGCGACGCATCCAGAGAACACCGGCCAACCACAGGCCCCAGCCGATCGCAGTCAACACCCACCCCAGGCTACGCAGCGGGGTTGTGCCAAAGCGAAAGACCAGCTCGTGGTCGCCGGCGGGCAACGAGACACTGACCAAAGCCAGAGGGCCGGCTGGCTCAGCGAGAATGCTTTCCCCGTCCAGCAATACCTGCCAGCCGGGGAAATAGAACTGATGCAGCTGCATGGTCCACGGCTGGCCGGCCGATACCACAAATCGTTGCTCCATGGGCGCTTGCCGGCCCGGAATCACCTGGACATCAAGCGGCGGTTGGCGTTTTTCGCTGGGGCCGGCCGAAAGAAAGAACTCGGAGCGTGGCACAGTCACCCATGCCGGCATGTATTCGAACATCCAGGCGCTTCCATGCTCCCTCAGCCAGAGTCCACGGCCGAAATCATACTTGGCCATAGTTCGGCGGCTGACATTTTGGTTGGTTACCGGTTCCCGCGACGCAGGATAGGTAGAAGACTCCCAGGGTATCGCCGGCAGTGCAGCGGAGATGAGTAACAGACCGATTGCCGTTACCAGAATGGCGCCAGCCAGAAGACCTGTCCCCGGGCGGGATTCTGGGCTCTTGCCCCGTGATCTATCTGTTTTGGCCCGGCACGACGCGGGCACGCCGGGTGCGAACCCGGCATAACCAGTCACCACGGCCAGCGCAAGAGCCGCGATGGCCTGCCAACGCCAGGGAAATTGCAGCAGAATCAGGCCAGGCACATGCTGCCAGACCGGCCGCGACAGGCTGGACTGCATGAAGAGAGCGAGCACCGCCACCACCGCAAACAAGGGCAATGCCAGGCGAACGGTGCGATCCAGATGTCGCCATCGCCAAATGCCCACGGCCAGACCTGAGAGCGCAGCCACAAGTTGTGCCAGACCCAGGGAATGCAGCGTCTGAACGCCCTGTGACACGGTGTAGCGATGAATCCAGGATTGGTCGATCAACAGTGGGGGCCGGACCAGAGTTTTCGCCCACTGTTCGAAATCGAGCTCGACGTTGCCAGCCCAGATGGCCGGCGATTCCAGGATGGCGGGCAACCAGAACATGGCGCTCATCAGGGCACCCAGGAGGGCCATGACAAAGACAGCTCCCAGCGTGTGCCAGCGGCCGGTGCGATCGCTGCCCTCGACAAACAGGAGAAACAGCGTCCATGAAATCAATACAGGCGCGATGAGAATCAGGCTGAGATTGTGGGTCAAGGCCAATCCTGCCAGGGAAAGGCTTCCCCATAGGACCGGCACAAGTTTCTTCCCGCCATCCGCGCGGGCAATGCGCAGAATCGCCAGCAGCAGCAGCGGAAACCAGACAAAGGCCAGATGCTCAGCCAACGCACCGCGCGTCCAGGCATCCGCCAGGTGGTAGGGTGCCCAGGTGTAAGCTACCGCAGCGATGGCGCCCCCGATCGTCCCGAGAAATTCCCGGGCGAACAGAAACATGGCCAGGGCCGCCAACACCAGGCCGATGGCCAGGGATAACTCAAGGGTGGTCACAAACCCGGCGCCGAGATAGTGGAAGAGCAGGCCTGCATAGTAACTCAGCGGGGCATAGAAGTTGAGGACGGGAAACCCGTAGGCGAATCCCTCATCGGCCAGCCAGCGGGCACCCATGTTTCCCGATCGCAACGCCAGGTCCAGGTTGAAAAGGCGAAACAGATGGTGCATACCGTCGTCCATCTGTTGCAGTCCCGGCTGCCAAAGTGGGCGAAAGGCGGGGATCAACAGAAGAAGAACCAGAACCGGCAACAGCCATTGCGTCAACCTTGCGGCCCGTCGGTCTCTCTTCGGCGCGTCAGGCGTTCCCCGGGAGGTCATGGCGTCTCGCGTGGCAGCACTTCGAAATGCCGTAACACTGCGACATCGCTGCCAGCTTCGCCGTTCATCAGAACCGGCAACCTTCGACCATTTTCGGGATCGTAGAGCAGAACGGCCAGTTTGAACGTGCCGAATGGCAGGTCCTCCGGCAGGGTGATACTGAAGCGATCCAGCACCCGCTCACCCGGCTCCCAGGTCGGCAGTGGACGGAAACCACCGCCGGGCCGGCGATCGATCCCGGCGATCAGCTCATCAGCCGGCCCGAGCACTTGCAGAGAAACGACCAGGTCCTCCGGGATTGTTTCCTGGGCCCGCCAGACCAGCTCCACCTGCATCGTGTCACCCGGTGCAACGGCATAGGCAGCCGGCTGTTGGCTCACATGGCGGATGACTGCCTGATCGAGAGTAACCTGGCCCTCGAAGACGATGTCCTGAACACCAGTCTCCAGGAGGTCGCCCGGTTGCAGGTTGAATCTGCAAAGACGTACCTGGGGACCCGTCCATTCACAGCCTTCGGGAAAACCAACGGTGCCCAACCATTGTTCGACAATGCTGTTGGGATCCCCCTCGGGCACCCGTTCAAGTACCAGCCAGGCCCGGGAATATCCATCCAGATCGGAGAGGTGTTCGTTCTGCCAATCGGTCTCCCGGTCGGTCAGTGTCTCCCGGGTGAGATCCAGGCGCGGCGGACACCCCGCCCGACAGTAGTTCAACATGCCGACCACCGGACCGCTCAGGTTGTCGGTCCAGAGATCGGTTATCAACAGATCACCCGGCTGGCCTTCCTGTCGAACCCTCTCGGCAGCGCTGGCAAAGCCCATATCCGGTTGGTAGCGCTCATCAAGATAGCTGGCCTGCGCTGCCAGGACTGCGACGGGAAACCAGGCAAGAACAAGCATTCCCGAAACCAGGAGAGCACCTGCGCGGCGCTGTCGTTTCGATCTCACCACAGAGATCAGCCACAGCAGGCTCAATACAGAGCCAGCCAGGGCAGGCAGCAGGGCCCTCCAGTCGATGCGCACCGACCCACCGGTGCGATCCACGATCCAGGCCGGGTCAAGGATTTCCGGACGGGCGAAACGCAGCATGGCCAGCGGTGGCCACATACGCAGGTTCCATGCCACGTCTGGCCCCGCGATATTGGCAGGAAGCAGGACCTCGCGTGCATATTCGCTGAACGGCACGACGACGCCGACCGCTTGAATTGCGATACTCAGCGCAATCAGTGCCACGGCAATAGCCTTTCCTGCGGCGCCCAGACGTTTGTGAAGCCAACGCAGACCGTCCGGCATCGGCAGGCACAGCAAGGGAATCAACGGCAGCAACTGGCGTGGCCCGTATCCCCAATAGCCCCACCAGAACCGGCTGCCGCTGGCTGCTAAGACATACAACAGGCTGCCACCGATGGCAGCGAAAGTCAGCACAGGATGGCGACGCATGAAGGAAGGCGCGCCAAAAAATGCGATTAGCAGAACAGGCGCAAATGGCAACAGCCCCCACCCGGGACTGACCCAAAGCGCTATGAAGTTCACCAGGTTTGGTCCGCGCTGCAACACATCGGGGGCGCTTTCACCCACCACGGCAGCAGCCACTACCACGGCAGCCATCAACATCCACACGACCACAAACAGAATGAACCAGAGCCAACCTGCCGGCACCTGGTCGATCTGTCGCAGCCAGCGGTTGACATTCGTCAACCGCGAGGAGGGATGGCTATGACCGTAGCGACTCAATAGCACTACCAGGGTCAGACCGGCCCAGAAGGGAAGAAACGCCAGCAACGTACCCTTGACGGCAATACTGGCAAAAAAGGAGACCAGCCCCAGGATCAGAATCGCCGGGTGACCCCCACGGTAGAAGCGAGCCGAGGCAAAAAAGCTGAACAGTAATAAAAAGGCCGCCAGCGGTTCCCGGAAGAGATAATGGCTGTAGGGCCATGCCAGCGTGCCCAGGCCATACGCCAGGCTGCTTACAGCGCCCAACGCCGGGGAAGCGCCCAAATCCGTCAGAAGGAGGTATAACAGGCCAGCCGTCAACGCCGTGACCAGCATGGTTAACAGCACCGACGATTGAAAGCTGCCGAGTCGCGGGATAAGCGCTGAAAGCGCGTAGAATGGGGATAAAAGCACTGAATAGAGCCATCCGTGGCGTTGAACACTGCCCAGATCGCCGTCCAGTGCGGCTTGAGTGCCCTTCAGGAAGAACCACTCGTCGGGGTTGTGGGGGATCCCGCTGTTGGTCAACAGGTAGACGAAAGCCAGAAAGGCGGTGATTGCCATCGCCGTCGCCAGCAACAGAGTCACTGCTGGTCTCGCCGTCGATGTCTGGCCTGGCGGGCTTTCCGTCTTTTGATCGTTCATCGTCGTGAAAGATGGGGCTAACCCCGTGTCAATCCCGTTAGTCTATCACAGGAACGCTTTTGAACCAAACAACGGCAATATATGAAACTTCTGTCATGGTTCCTTGTCATTTTGTTCATCTTCGTTTCATATCGCCATGGTAAATTGAAGCGGAAGGGATGTAGGCGTGCCCCCTCCGGGGCACCTCCCCCGTTTCTGAAAATCGATTCACAGGAGTCCAACAATGGACGGCAGTGGCAATAAAAATAGTGGGACTTTTGCTGTACCTCTTCCCCGGTGGTATAATCAGTTCGATTCTATGGTTGCTGTGCAGCCAATGCCAGATGAGAAGGGGTCCGATCCGATGCGTGTGTTGATTGTCGACGATGATCCTCCAAGTTTAAAAATGACCGCCTTCCTGTTGGCGGAAGAGGGCTATGAAGTAGTCACGGCCGACAACGGAACCGATGCCCTGCGCCTGGTGGAAGAGGAGATACCCGACCTGGTCATTCTGGATGTCATGATGCCCGGTCTGGATGGGCTGCAGGTAACACAGCGTATCCGGCAGAGCATGAATCTGCCCATCATCATGCTTTCGGCCAAGGGCGAAACCAGCGATCGTGTTTCAGGGCTCGATGTTGGTGCAGACGATTATCTTGCCAAACCCTTTGAGCCGTCAGAATTGCTTGCACGGGTACGGTCGGTGTTGCGGCGCGCCGAGGCTTTCACCTTCGGCGAGCCCGAGTCTGCCCTGGTCGCCGACGGTTTTCATCTCGACCCGGTAACAAATATCGTTCGTTTACCCAGTGGGGATAATGTCGAATTAACGCCCATTGAGTTCCGATTATTACACTGTCTGGTGCGAAACCAGGGGCGTTCGCTCAGTCATGAGCAGATTATCAGCAATGTGTGGGGCTATGACTACGACGGTTACAGCAATCAGGTTGCGGTTTATGTGCGCCGCCTGCGTCTCAAAATCGAAGTTGATCCGGAAGAACCCAGGCACCTGCTCACGGTCAGGGGGCTTGGATATAAATTTGTGCTGTAATCGGCGCCGCCAGCCGTTACGGAGGGCACGCCCATGAAACCACCGATCGGGATGGACAGCTATCGAAACGAACAGCGCGGGGGATGGATCGGCCTGCTGACTCGAACCGGCCTGGCGCTGGTTTGCGCGCTGCTGCTTTTTGCCGGCTTACAGCAGGTGATTTCCCGCGCTTCCGCCTCGTCTGTAGATTCCAACAGGAAGACTACCCGCGCAGCCGCCCCGGAAAGCCCCGAAGCGGAGACGGAATGGAACGACTTCTTTCCCAGCGGCTGGGTTTCCGAGACACCCTTCGACGCGGGAATTACCGCCAGCAACCCTGATGGCTTCGAGCTTCAAAATGCCCTGTATCAGGTTTCCACTGACGGCGGCGTTACCTGGAGCGGCTGGTTGACCGATGATTTGACCATCGCCAGCCCGGTCAGCACCTCGTTGAAACTGACGGTCACCGGCCTCACCACGCCCGACAGCCCGCCCGCAAACCTCAACGGGAACCAAATCTATTTCCGGGTAGAGAGAAAACAAGCTGGGTGGGTTGACAGCGGGAAGTATTCGATCACCGTCGACACCGAGGCGCCATTCGCACCATTCGACATGATCAGCACCCCCGATACCTGGACCAATATCAACAGCTTCAGCGAGTCCTGGGAATACCAACCGGGCCCTTCCGCTGTCGTGGGCGCCTACTATCGGCTCAATACCCTGCCTTCATTTCCAACCGATGGCACCTTCGTTACGACGACCAATGCCATCTCCGACATCCAGGTGCCCGCCGAGGGGACGCACAACCTTATCGTATGGCTGGTCGACCAGGCCGGCAACGTCGACCACCGGCGCAGGGGCTTCGGAGACCCGTTCAAGCTGGACCTTACTGCACCAACAGTCTCCGCCGAACCTGATCAGCCGCCTACCGGCAGCGGTTGGTACACGAACCCGGTAACCGTTACCTTCGATCCCTCTGATCCCCCCGGAGACCCTAGTCAGTCAAGCGGTGTCGCTTCCTGGGGCTGGCAGTTGGACCAGATCACCACCAGTTCGGCCCTGAGCACTGTCATCGTTTCCGATCTGGACCACGAGATCATCATAACCGCGACCGATAACGCCGGCAACACCATGGCACCGGCAACTTCCCGCATCCGAATCGATGGCGTAGCACCGGTACTAACCTATACCGTCTCGCACCAACCTGGCATTACGGGCTGGTATTCTACGCCTCTCACCATCAGCTTCCACCTGACCGACCAACTCTCGCAACCGGATCAGGTCACCTGGCAGTTGGATGACCAGCCGCCGGTCACAAGTCCCGAGGCATTCGTGTCTGGCAATGGCCACCACACCATGCAGGCATTCGGCAAAGATAAGGCCGGAAACCGCAGCCTGCCAGTTGAGATCGACTTTTCCATCGATACCATCCCGCCCACCACCACCGTGGTCATCACGCCGGCGATGGCGTCGACGGGCTATTTCACCGCACCTGTCTCCGGCCACCTGGAGGCCGTGGACGCACCGCCCGGTGCGCCGCCCGATTTTGGATCCGGCGTGCAGGCAACCTGGCTGCGCATCAACGGGGGGAATTGGGCACCGGCTGAGCCCTTCCAGTTTGACGACGATGGCAGCTTCCTGCTCGAGTACCAGAGCATGGATTTCGCCACCAATCTTGAGGAGATACACCAGTTTACCATAGCCCTGGATGCCACCCCGCCCGGGTCGCCCATCCACTTCACTTTCGAACCGACGGGTTGGGCAAGCGAAAACAGCTTCGTAATGACCTGGCAGAATCCTGCCGATTCCAGCGGTATCGCCGGTGCATTCGTTCACCTGGGCGACCCGCCGGGCCCGGGCGAGGGAGAATTCTTCGAAAACACGACCGTGATTGACAGTTACTCCGTTCCCGCCGAGGGTGAATGGCCCCTGTGGGTCTGGCTGGTGGATGCTGCCGGCAATGCCAGCCCGCCAACCGGGATGGGTGTGCTGCGTTTCGATGGAACGCCGCCCCTGGTAACCCTCGACTTCAATGGCCCGCTGGGCAGCCATGGCTGGTATGTGGGCACCATCGATGCCACCATCGCCATCGCTGACACGGGCAGCGGTCCCTCTTTTTTGCGCTACCGCACCAACGGGAATCCCTGGCAGCAGACAAGCGAGCTCCAGGTATCCCTGGCGATCGACCAGCCTGGAAACAACCTGCTGACCTATGAAGGTCAGGACCTGGCAGGCAACAGCTCCGGCCCCTACACAGAGACCTTCCAGCTCGACGCCGATCCGCCGGGTCCACCGATCGCGCCCCAGATCGTACCAGACACCTGGAGCAGTAGTAATCAATTCACGGTGACCTGGAGCAACCCGCCGGACACATCAGGTGTAGCATTGCTCCATGCCAGTTTCGATCCGCCGTCGGATCCACAGGGCTCATTTTCCGTTCCCGCCGGGGACCAGACTACCAGCCTGCAGGCCCCGGGCCAGGGCGCCTACGATCTCTATATGTGGCTCGAGGACCGGGCGGGCAACGTCGATTTTGAGCAGGCCGTGTTGCTGGAAGAAGGGCTGCGCTTCGACCAGACCCCGCCGGTGACGACAGTCAGCTTCGATGCCGAACCCAGCGACGACGGCTGGTTCCGTGAAGAGGTGATCGTCTCTTTGCAGGCCAGCGACGATCACGCCGGCGTGAGAACGACCTTTTGGGAACTGAATGGCCAGGCGCCCGTAGCATCCAACTCCCTGTCCATCCAGGAGGAAGGTGTGCATACCCTGGCCGTGTACAGCATCGATCACGCGGGCAATATCGAGCAGCCCACCGAACATATCGTGAAGATAGATACGCGGGCGCCGCTAGCCTCCCTCTATCCGCTGGCGAAATACAGCGCCTCCCGTGGCGAGCAACCGCGCATTCATGTCGCATGGGATGGCAATGATGGCGAACCCGTAAGCGGCGTTGAAGTTTCCGGTCTTGACCGCTACGAAGTTCAGGTGCGCGAAGGCGCTGCGGGCCAGTGGCAGACCTGGATCACAACTTCGCTCAAATCGCTGCCCTACGATCAAGGTGAGCGAGGCAAGGTCTATGCCTTCCGGGTGCGGGCCAATGATCGAGCAGGAAACGTTTCACAGTGGCAGGATGCCGGCGGTGAGAACCGCACGCTGCTCGATCCGGTCAACAACGGCGATTTCCAAAACTACAGTTGGGCAGGATGGACGGTTCGCCAAGAAATCCTTCTCGATCCACTCCAGGAAACCGATCTTTTCCCGGGAGAAACCGTCGCCGCCATGAGACTGGGATCGGTACAGTGGATGGCTTGCGCACTGGCCGGATATCCAATGTTGCCAACCCCACGGTGCGGCGACTCCTGGTCCAGCCTCGCCCAAACCATCTCGGTACCCGAGCAGGAGGATGTGCCAGAACCGGTACTGGAATTCTGGTACCGGATCCAGACCTACGACCAGATCAGCACTACTAACACCATATGGGCAAGCCGACTCTGCACACCCTCCAACCCGGCTGATCCTGAAGACTCCTGGTTCTGGTGGGTCGATTCCTTTGACGTTTCTGCGGAAAGCAGTGATACGGGCGAGGTTGACATCCTTCTCCGGGACGGCAATCCGGAGGAGCAAATCACCGATGACGACCCCAACCCTCCAATCCTCTTCCGCGATATGGGCTGGCAAATGGGATCGATCGACATGAGCCCCTATGCAGGCCAGACGGTGACCCTGGAGTTCGCCAGCCACAACCGCCTGGACAATCGCTTCAATACCTGGACCGATGTCCAGGGCATCCGGCTTCGGGGCGAGCAACACCAGCTGTTTATGCCGCTGACGCCGCAAAATGCAGGGCTTCCTCCCGACGAACCCGTTGTTTGCTATCCGCTAGGCCCACCCGATCCCGATCTCCAGGATCAGCCCATGACGCTCATGCCCCAACCGGCGAATCGTACCCCGGCTGAGAGAATACGGTAATACCCATGAGTACTTTCTCGGAACGCGGTAAATCCACCGACCGGCAGAAAACAGCCGAACAGGCCAACGCACTCTATGATCAAGGCATGGCCCACTACCAGCGGCGGGAGTGGGGCCAGGCGTTGGACTGTTTCACCCGGTTGAAGCAGATCCGGCCCGATTGGCCCGGAATCAACTCGTTGATCGACGAATCCCGCTGGTTTCTGCAGCTGGAGCAAGTCGATTCTGGCGATGCCAACGGCTCTGTTTCCGCCCAGGAGGATACTGGCAGAGGGCAGCGAGGCATTCGCTGGCTGTTGCCGGTCGCCATCGTGATCGGGTTGCTGGGTGCGCTGACATTGTGGCAGGGATGGATCCCCGGAATCGATCTTGGCCGGAGCCTGGAACGGGAGGCCCTCTACAACCGGGGACAGGCCAGCCTGGCCGTGGGTGACTACGCCGGCGCCAGGGAGGCTTTTGCCGCGCTCTCGGTGCTCGATCCAGGCAACCCGGCGGCCCAGCAAGGGCTGGAACGGGCCTCCCGCCTGGAGAAGCTGGCCCAATCCTATCAGGAAGCTGAGGCTGCCATCGAGGCCGCCGATTGGGATACCGCCGAGGCCAACCTGCTGGCCATCCTGGCGCTGGATCCAGCCTATGGCGAGGCCGCCGGCCTGTTGACTGCCGTCATCCACCAGCGCGACGCCTCCCAGCTGTTCGACAAGGGTGTGTCGGCCTACGACTCGGGCGACTATTCGATAGCCATTCAGTATCTCTCGCGGCTGGCCGACCTGGACCCGGCCTACCAGCGGGATGCCGTCAGGGAACTGCTTTTTGTGCTCTATCTCAGCGAGGGCAGGGCGCTGCTGGCGACGCCTGACGCCGGCAGCGATACCATCCGCCAGGCCATCGGGCGTTTCGGCAATGCGCTGGCCTTGCGTCCCCGCAACGTCGAGGCAGGGGCCGAAAGCCAGGTTGCCAACCAGTATCTTGCGGCGCGCCAGGCCTATGAACGGCAGGATTGGCGGCAGGCGGAGAACCATCTGCGCGCGCTGCTCGAGCAGGACTCCGAATATGCTGATGGGCAGGTGAGAGAGCTATACTTCCAGGTCCTGACCGCCCGGGCCGACCAGGCTCGATCAGCCGGATTACTGGACGACGCGTTCACGGACTATCAGCAGGCACTGGCCCTGTCTGTCCAGGACGCTTCTGCAGCCCGGAATGGGCTGGACGCCCTGAGCGCAATCTTCACTCCCACGCCGGCGGCCACGGCCACCCCAACGCCATCGCCCCTTCCGACGCCCTTCGTCGAGGTGGCTGCCGACATCCTGAACGTGAGACTCGGGCCAGGAACCGATTTTCCTGTCCTTGGGCAGGTTCGCGCCGGTGAGCGAATGGCCCTGGTTGGCCGCAACGAGAGCGGTGATTGGGTGGTGGTGTGCTGTGTCAACGGTCAACCAGGCTGGCTGGCAGCCCTGCTGGTCACAACCAATGCCGATATAGACTCCTTGCCAGTTGGACTGCCGCCGACGCCGGTGGCAACGGATACGCCAACGGCAACTCAAACCGCGACGCCAACACCTACGGAAACGCCTGGGGAGACGGGATCACAGCCGGGATCGGGCAAACCCAGCCGGCCGCCACCCACGCCCACCAGGACGCTGGTGCCACCAACAGGGACGGCGGTACCATCTACCGACACACCGGTACCATCTACCGACACACCGATACCATCTACTGACACACCGGTGCCGCCAACAGACACACCGGTGCCGCCAACAGACACACCGGTGCCGCCAACAGACACGCCGGTGCCGCCAACAGACACACCAGTACCACCGACCAGTACGCCGACCAACACACCGAAACCTCGTTGACGTCCACGTCGCGCAACCAGTCTCGTCCATGCGAACCATCCCACCGCTGCTCCGGCAACGCTGGCTTCAGTTAATCGTTGCCTCGATCATCTTTTTGTTGCCGCTGGCTGCGCTGCCCGTGGCGGTATCTCAAGGTGCCCAATTGCAGCCCCTGGCCCTGCGCGGTCAGGCGGTACAACGCATTGTAATACGGGGCGATGAGACCGGCACATCGTTATACGTTGAATCGATGGGTGGTCTGCAACGAAGCGACGACGACGGCTGGACCTTCCGTCAGGTCGGTACGGATCTGCCGCGTAGTGGACTGGGCAGGATTTCCTTCCTGGATTGGCACGCCGATTTCGTCGAGCCCGGGCGCCTCTACGTCCTGATCCAGGCGGACGAACGGATACAGCTGTTCCAAAGCGTCGATGGGGGCGACAACTGGCGCCTGGCCTCGACGCTGGCTACCGGAACCCGCGATAATCCATCCGAAACAGCACCAGGGAGATGGCATCTGGCGGTGGCGCCCTCGGTGGCCGAACGCCTCTATCTGACCGATGGGGTCAACGTGTGGGGTAGCCGGAACGGCGGGCGGAACTGGCAGGAACTGGCCCCGTTGCCCGGCGCTTCCCACGATAGCCCGGCACGCCTGCTGACGGTTGATGGCCAGGACGCTGACCAGGTCTACGCGTCGACCAACGCCGGAGCAATGATCAGTGAAAACGGCGGCACCACCTGGCAGCCTGCAATCCTGCCCGGCCAGGTGACCCGAATCGCCAGCCTGGTGACCGCGTTCGACCGGCCAGGACTTCTTTATGCCGGTGGTGAAAACCAGGTATTTGTATCCCGTGACAGCGGGGTCACCTGGTTCGCCGCCGATCTGCCCGGCGCCATCGGGCTGATCGATCATCTGCTGGTGGATCCCGCCGTTGGCGAGACAGTCTACGCCCTCGACGAGAGGAATCAGCTGTTTCGCACCGACGATGGGGGCCAGCGCTGGCAGACAGTGCCCACCGGCTCCAACCAGGCACTGGGCGATCTGGGCATGGGTTCGCTGGACCGAAGCCGCCTGTTTTTGGCCAGTGATCAGGGTATCTGGGTGCTGCCGGTAACTTCGTTGCAGCCGGCCATGCCGGTGCTGCCGACCCCGATCCCAACCGATACAGCCACGCCGGAGCCAACGGCGACACTCACTGCCACTGCCACGACCCCGCCCACGGTTGAGCCAGTGCTTCCCTCGGCCACACCTTCGGCGACCGCTACACCGCTTCCGACGAAGACTTCGACGCCAACAGTGAGACAATCACCTTCGCCACCATCCCAGGTCACACCCACGGCTACACATACACCCGCCAACCTGACAACGGCCACGCCTGCGCCTGTACCGACCAACACGCGTCGGCCGCGGCCAAGCAAAACGCCCAGGCCCACCAACACGCTTGTGCCACCCACCGATACACCGGCGCCGCCAACCAACACGGCGGTACCGACCGATACGCCGGTGCCTCCTACAGACACACCAATACCCCCAACCAATACACCGGTACCTCCCACTGACACACCGGTACCTCCTACTAACACGCCTGTGCCGCCGACCGATACCCCGGCACCACCGACCAATACGCCTCCGCCGCTGGCAACTCCTGGACCGCGATGACAGCCAACGTCTCCCGCATGAGAAGGACCGAACAGCGCTACGGGCTCCCCACCAGGTGGCTGTTGGTGGTCATTGGGGTGCTCTGGCTGGTACTCGATCCCAGGGCTTCCCAGCCCATGCTGGTTGCTGCCTACGCGTTGTTCACTTTTGTCGCCACGGCGTTTTTTGCGACCAGATGGGCAACCCATACCAGGCCAGCGTTGCCCATCTGGATCTGTCACGGCGTGGACGCGCTCTTCGTCACCGCTCTGATCGCGCTGGACGGCGGGCTGACCAGCCCTTTCTACCTGCTCTATCCCCTGCTGGCATTGCAATCGCTTGTGTTTGCAGCGGACGCGCCAGCGCTGGTATGGTTGCCATTCCTGTATGGCCCTCTTTACGCGGGAGCCTTGTTCCGGGCCCACGGCTCCCTGGCCTTCCTGACCGAACGCTTTTTCCTCACCCGCTATCTGCTCTTGTTCCTGCTGACGGTCGCCATCGCCGCAATCAGCTGGGCCATGAGTCGCCGTCTGCAGGAAGTTGACCAGCTGCGCGCTGCCCTGGATGCCCGCAGTCGGGACCTGGCCAGCCAGACCCAGGCCCTGCAACAAACTGCCACCGATCTGCGGGACCGGGTGCTGGAACTGCGGTCCCTCCAGGAAGTAGCCAAGGCGCTGTCCGCCACCCTCTACCTCAACGATACCCTGCGGGCCATTGCTAACAGGTTGCGCCTGCTCACAGGCTCGCCCTACTGCGCTGTGGCGCTGCTGGATGGCGAAAGGCGATCCCTGAGCATCCTCGTGTCGCCCGACGACACGGTAGGGCCCGCCAGTTGGCCCGTTTCACTGGAGAATAACCCGGCGCTGCTCGACGCGTTCCAGACTGGTCGGAGTCGCGTGCTGACTACGGAGGGTGCGAGCCCGCGCACCGGTGGCACTCAACCCTGGCCCGTCGCCGAGGTGGAAGTAACGCCCATGACGATTCGTGGAGAGTCCATCGGCGCTCTCCTGGTTGGATTCGACAACACGGTGCCGGTCGACAGACGGCCGCGCAGCCTGATCGAAAGCTTCGCCTACTTCGCTGCCACCTCCATAGAAAATGCCCGCCTGTACAGCAATGTTGCCGAAAAAGGGCGCGAGCTGGAAGCGGTGTTGGCGGGCATTGGCGACGGCGTGGTCGTAGCAGATACCCAGGGGCAGCTAAGATTGATGAACCCCGTCGCCGCCCGGATATTCGCCCTGGATGCCCCGCTGGTTGGCGCGCCGCTGGCTGAGATTCTGCCCAGCAGCGAATTGCTCGATCTGATGGAAAAAACGGCCACTTCGGGAGAGGTGAGTATTCGAGAATTGCCCATTCCCACGGCGGGGCTCAGCGCCGACGGTGAAGTGCGTACCTTTCAGGCCCTGGCGGCCCCGATCTACAGCGACACCGAAACCGGCGATCAGATCGGTGACGTCGTAACCGTCTTGCGCGACATCACCGCGCAGAAGGAATTGGAGCGCATGAAATCCAACTTCCTCTCGGTGGTATCGCACGAGCTCAAGACCCCCCTTCACTCGATCAAGGGCTTCGTCGATATCATCCTGATGGGCAAAACTGGCCCGGTGACCGAGCTGCAGCAGGACTTTTTGAGTACCGTGCAGGAGCAGACCGGTCATCTGCAACGCCTCATCGAGGACCTGCTGGAATTTAGCCGCTTGGAGTCGGGACAGATTCGGCTGCGACCTGTGAAGGTCTACACCACCGATCTGGTGGATACTGTTGTTGGCAAGCTGACGCCCCTGGCCGACAGCAAGCAGCTTATGCTCCATCAGGACATGCCATTGGATTTCCCCGCCATCGAGGCTGACTCCATGCGGCTGGAACAGGTGCTGACAAACCTGGTGGAAAATGCCATCAAGTTTACAGCAGAGGGGGGCCAGGTCCGCATACAAGGGTGGGACCGGGGAGAATCGGTGGAGCTTTCTGTAGTTGATACCGGTATCGGTATCCCTCCAGAGGAACACGAGAGGATTTTCGATCGCTTTTATCAGGTGGATAGCAGCGTCCGCAGGCGTTACAAGGGCACAGGCCTGGGGCTGACCATCTGCAAACACATTGTCAACCGCCATGGTGGAAACATCTGGGTGGAAAATGCTAACGGGTCCGGTAGTGAATTCCGGTTCACCTTGCCCAAGGTTTTCACCAAGGAAAGCGCCGCCGAGGCCGCCCTGGATTTTGGGGGTCTGCCGCGATCTTAGAAACTTCTCACGTCCAGGACTGCCAACCGTCACGGACGGCTTCGATGGGCTCCCGCGTTCGCGGGGATGACAGCGGGAGTGACGCAAGCGCGAGTTTCTTCCATGGCTGCATCCCATTGCGGTGGTGGGATGGGTAGCAGCGTTTGTGGTATACTATGTTCCTGTTGGCCAGGTCTTCCGGTTAGCAAAACAAAATGGTTGCTTTCTTGGGCCCTGCGCTGCCGTCGATCCTGACTGTTTTTTTCGCCGAATAATCAATCAAGTTGAGGAGGATACCCATGGCAAAAGCTTCTGAGCAACGAATCGCTGTTGTTACCGACAGCACCGCAGATTTGCCTCCGGATGTGGCAGAAGCTAACAATATCCACGTTATACCCCTGACGGTGATCATGGGTGACAAAACATGGCTCGATGGCGTCGAGTTGGACGCGACCTCTTTCTACCAGTTATTGCAGACATCTTCTGATCATCCGAGCACGTCCCAGCCCAACGTGGCAGCCTTTGAGAGCCTTTTTTCCGAACTGGCCAGAACCCACGATGGTATCGTGGCGGTACTCATCTCCGAGGAACTGAGTGGTACCCTCGCGTCAGCCCGTGGGGCTCAGCAGAACTTGCCTGATTTGCCGCTCAAAATCATCGACACGCGAAGTGTGTCTTCCGGCATTGGCCTGATTGCTTTGGCGGCAGCGCGCGAAGCAGCAGCCGGTGGTGATCTGGATTCGGTGGCTCAGGCAGCAAGTTCTCTGGTTGATAAAATGGTTTTTTATTTCATGGTGGATACGTTGGAGTATCTTCACCGCGGTGGGCGCATTGGCACGGCAGGCAAACTGCTGGGCTCAGTGCTCAATCTCAAGCCAATCCTCCAGGTCAAGGATGGCATCGTGCAACCCCTGACACGGGTTAGAACTCGGCAAAAAGCGCTGGCGAAGCTCATGGAACTGATGGCCGAACAGATTGGGCCCGACAGCAAACTGCATCTCGGGGTGTTTCATGCAGCGGACCCTCAGGCCGGTGAGCGTTTGCAGAAAGAACTGGAAGAACGCTTCAAACCAGTTGAGATGCTTTTTTCCCAGGTGGGCCCGGTCGTTGGTGCCCATGTTGGCCCCGGTACCGTTGGCGTGGCATTTTACGTAGAGTAGAATAGAAACCCGCTCTATCACAGAAGGTGCCAATGGATGTGGCTCGCGAATGGCCCGGAACTGGCACCTTCGGAAAACCATCATGCATAGAACCTTGCGGTGGATGGCTTGCCTGATTGCCCTCGCAGCGCTGGGTGTTGCCTGTACCGGTGAGACGGTTCCCACTCTTTCCTCGACGCAGGCCAGGTTAGTCGCGCCCACCGCTACCCCAGACTCGACCGCTGCGGGTGTTGCTGCACCCGCAGCGGTTTTGACCGTGGGCCCAACGCTGGAAGCAACGAGCGCGTCATTGCTTGCCGGCACTCCGACATTCACGCCACCACCGGTTCCTCAGCCGATGGCAACGCCGACCTCGATCCCTTTTGATCCATCACAGGTGGAACTGGAACTGGCTGAGGTATTGACCGGGCTGGATGCGCCCCTCTTCGTCACCCATGCGGCTGATGGCAGCGGACACCTGTTTATCGTGGAGAAGGGAGGGGTTATCCAGATTGCCGCCGGGAATGAACTGCGCGAACAGCCTTTCCTCGATATCACGGACCGGGTTGGGAGCAGCGCCAGCGAGCAGGGACTTCTGGGATTGGCCTTCCATCCCGGATTCGGCGAGAATGGCCGATTCTTCCTTTATTACACCGATGGGAATGGTGATACGGTCATTGCCAGCTACCTGGCCAACAAAGACCGCACTGCCGGCGATCCGCAGAGTGAGGTGGTTCTGCTGACCGTTGCACAGCCCGCCGGCAATCACAATGGAGGCATGTTGGCCTTTGGTCCCGATGGCTATCTCTATGCAGGGTTGGGCGACGGTGGCGCAGCCAACGATCGCTATGAAAACGGCCAGAATCGCGCCAGCCTCCTGGGCGCGATTCTGAGGATAGACGTGACAGATAGCCATCGTTACGTCGTGCCTGGCGACAATCCCTTCGTCGATGTGGCCGGGGCGCGTCCGGAGATATGGAGCTACGGCTTGCGCAATCCCTGGCGCTTTTCCTTCGATCGACTTACCGGCGATCTGCTGATCGGCGACGTAGGCCAGAACAGTTGGGAGGAGATCAACTTCCAGGCGGCCGGCAGTCCGGGAGGTGAGAACTACGGCTGGCCAATCATGGAAGGCAATCATTGTTTTGGGGAGGACGAGTGCGACAGCGATGGGTTGGTTCTGCCCGCAACCGACTATCCTCACAGCCAGGGGTGTTCCGTTACCGGTGGTTACGTCTATCGCGGGAGGGCGCAGCCCAGTCTTGCAGGCGCCTATTTCTACGGGGATTACTGTACCGGCAGGATTTGGGCGCTGAGTCGGGGTATCGATGGTCAGTGGCAGTCGGTCGAGCTTGCCGATACCGACCTGCAGATCAGCTCCTTTGGGGAGACGGAAGATGGCCAGGTGTTGGTGGTTGACTACGGCGGCAGCGTGTACCGGGTGACCGATCGCTAGCTTTCCGCGATCTCCGCTACGCGCCACTGGCTCGGGCTGGTTGTCGATGACAAGTTGGGCGAACTCGGCAGCCTGCGGTCCCATGAGCTGCGCAAGTTGGGCTATCAACTCCCGCTCTGCAGTGTCCCGCCCGAAAATGGCCCCGACCAGCGTGACGATGGCCAGCAGCAGCGGCGCGATGGAAAGTGCGGTGAAGAAGGCAAGGGCAGCCGCGAGGGTGGCGGCATCATCATTGCGCCACTCTTGCCAGGTGTCCTTAAGCAGGCGCTGAATCGTGTTGGCTCGGGTCATATGGTTCTTGTAGCGAACGAAGCGGCGTTGAAAAACCGAAAATTTGCCCGTTCTCCGTCAGTCACGACTGTTGCATTCGCATTGAAGCGTTCTGGACGAGAGCGATCAATTCTATCAAATTCTGCATCAACCCAACCAGGGCAATAAACGGAAACTTTGCCAGTAAAATCTTTCATAGCCAGGGCAAGACGCGCATTCCCCCAATCAATCAAAACAGTTTCTCCTTCCGGAGTTTGTAGAATGTTGCCCGGATGAACATCCCCGTGGACGAGTGTAAGGGGAAGTTTTTCTGCCTGGTCTGCGGGAGAGTTGCATAAACCAGAAATACCCCGTAAAATATCCCGAAACGACTGTTGATCAGTATTATTCCGCCTACACGTCCAACGCGGGATACATTGTAAAAATGTAACATCTCTTGCCAGAAACTACTACGACCAAAAGACAAAAAAAGGTGACTGCTCAGGCAGTCCCGGTTTTTCCATAGATTTCGCCGATTGACACAGATTCAAACAAAAAAATCTGTGGAATCTGCGCAATCCGTGGTTGATCTGAGCGCAAACAAGTCATTTTCCTGCCGAGCCTGAGTAGTAACAAAAAGAGAATACAACACTTATCTCTGCCTGCCAAGCGCAAACTATTGAAAAGGCGCCTAAGATTATGGAACAACGGCCCAAAAAACTGCTTGATCGAGCCTGCACTGAGCTTGTCGAACGTGTGCGAGATGTCATCCGCCTCAAACCCTCCTCCATTAGCCTATGACACCCCCCAACCTCTTTGACCATCGCCGGGAAAAGTTGATCCAGCAGGAACAGCCCCTGGCAGCCCGCATGCGGCCCCGCACCCTGGATGAGTTCGTCGGCCAGGGACACATCGTTGGGCCTGGCCGACTCTTGCGCCGTGCCATCCAGGCCGATCAGCTGAGCAGTGTGATATTTTACGGTCCACCGGGCACCGGCAAGACCACCCTGGCCATGGTCATTGCCAACACGACCCAGGCCCACTTCATCGCCATTAACGCTGTCCTGGGGGGAGTCAAGGACATTCGCAACGCCATTGCCGTAGCTCAGGACCAACGGGGCATACATGGGCGCAAAACCATTCTCTTTGTAGACGAAGTGCATCGCTTCAACAAAGCCCAGCAAGACGCCCTGTTGCCGTGGGTGGAGAACGGCACTGTCATTCTGGTCGGCGCTACCACGGAGAATCCCTACTTCGCGGTCAACCGGCCGTTGGTCAGCCGAAGCCGAATTTTCCAGCTCAAGCCACTGGTCGAAGCCGACCTGTATGCCATCGCCCGGCAGGCACTGGCCGACCGGGATCGCGGTTACGGCAGGCTCCCGGTTGAACTCGACGAGAACGCACTGGATCACCTGGTCAATGTTGCCAACGGGGATGCCCGCGCCGTGCTCAATGCGCTGGAACTGGCTGTGGAGACGACTCCGCCAAACAGCAATCACGGATTTCCGGATACCGATCAGCAGATCATCCGCGTCACCCTTGCCGTCGCCGAGGAGTCGATCCAGCGTCGGGCGGTGCTCTACGACAAAGAGGGCGACTACCACTTTGATACGATCAGCGCCTTCATCAAGTCGTTGCGGGGATCGGATCCGGATGCGGCGCTCTACTGGCTGGCCAAGATGGTCTACGCCGGGGAAGATCCCAGGTTCATCTTCCGGCGCATGTTGATCTTTGCCAGCGAAGATGTGGGCCTGGCCGATCCTGACGCATTGACCGTTGTTGTCTCTGCGGCAACGGCGTTCGACCGGGTTGGCCTGCCCGAAGGTCGTTTTCATCTTTCCCAGGCAACACTCTACCTGGCGACGGCGGCCAAGTCCAACTCCACGATGGGCTTTTTCGATGCTCTGAACGCCGTGGAGCAGGAACGGGAGGCCGAGGTGCCCACCCACTTGCGGGATGCCAGCAGGGACAGCGAGGGCTTCGGGCATGGCGAGGGCTATCTCTATCCCCACGCCTATCGGGATCACTGGGTGGCACAGCAGTACCTGCCCGAATCGCTGCAAGGCAAGGTTTTTTATCAGCCGGGCGATCAAGGCGCGGAGGCCGGCATCAAGGCGGAAGTACAACGGCACAGGGAGGCCCAGCTGGCTGCCATGGTCGAGGGGGATGGGATTGGTCCGCCGGAGATTTTGACCTTTTCCGGTGATCGAGTCGCACGGCAGCGCGACCAATGGCTGCAGCGAACCGTCAGCGGGACCGGCCAGCGGCTTGGCGCTGTGCGCGATCGGGTATTGGATGTGGCCGGATTACAACGTCACTCGGTCGTGCTGGATTTGAATGCCGGCAGTGGTCTGCTGACATGGGAGGCCCTGCGCCGGGTGCCCGAGGGGGGCGTCTATGCGCTGGCCCGCGGTGCCGATGGGCAGGCCCTGGCGCAACAGGCCAATCGTCTGGGTGCCGCGGAACAACCGATCATCTTGCAGGGCGAGCTGGCCGATCTCAAGGATCTGCTGGCGTCCAGCGAGCTTGATTCGCAGGCTTTCGACGCTATCGTGGGCAGGAATGCCCTCGGCTCGCTTGATGAAAAGATGACCATGGTCAGTTTTTTAGGATCGCTGCTGGCAGAGGATGGGGTACTCAGCCTGGTCGAGACGGTGCCGGTCTATACCCAGCGGCTCTATGAGCTACTGGACAGGACAGCCCTGGACTCTGATCTGGTTGCTGCGCTGGTTGAGGCTGAGGAGGCGATTTACCGGCGTGACGATGATCCCATGGTCAACTGGAACGAAGAAGACCTGCGGGCCGCTCTCGACGGGGGAAATCTGACGGGCGAGGTGGTGCTCAAACCGGAGCAGCGGGAGCTAATCATCTCGCAGGCCATGCTCGATCGTTGGTTTCAGCCCTCTTCCGACGAAAAACGCCCGAGCTACCGTGACCATCTTGCCCGGACATTGACGGCTGACGACCTGAAAACTGTGCAGAAGGCATTTCGGCTCCAGCTCAGCAATGCCACCGTTAGCTGGTCCGGTGCTAATGCTTTCCTCAAGGCCGGAAGGTGAAAAACATGACAGCAACTCAAATCGCCAATCAGTTTTCCTTTTTGATCTTTCCCCTGACGCTGTTCGCTATTGCTGCGATCGTGCTTCTGGCGCGCCATGCCGGTTGGACCTGGTGGGCCGGTTGGGCCATTCTGCTAGTTGGTTTCCTGGCGATCGTATTATCCACCGGTCAACGGAATACGGCGCGTTTCGATAGCGACGAGAATATCCGCAGATCGCTGGCCTCAGGTGAACAACCAACCCTGGTAGAGTTCTTTTCCAACTACTGACTGGGCTGTGTAGCCAATCGATCGCTCGTGCAGCGACTTGAGGACCAGTGGACCGATGGCAGGGTGGTGACCCTGGACGTGATGGATCCGCAGATCAGGCGATTTGCCGAGGATGTCGGTTTTGAGGTGACCCCTACCTTCATCCTGTATGATGCCCAGGGCAACGAGCTGAATCGCTGGGTTGGCAAGGCGCCGGCACTGGAGGAACTTACCCGGTAACTCAGCTATCACTCGCTGGTGGACATGTGCCTTTCCACGGCGCGCACGGCGAGAGCCAGGCCGATGGTCATGATCAGGTAGAGAAAGCCCACCACGTTGTAGGTTTCGAAGAACTTGAAGGTGCTGGCTGCATAGACCTTGCCCTGGAAGGTGATATCCGCGACTCCCATCACCGACACCAGGGATGAGTCCTTCAGCATGGCGATAAAGTTGTTTCCCAACGGGGGCAGCACCCGGCGAACCGCCTGGGGAAGAATTACATAGCGCATGGCCTGCCAGTTGGACATGCCCAGGGAACGGGCAGCCTCCATCTGGCCACGTTCGATGGACTCGATCCCTGCGCGGAAGACCTCGGATAGAAAGGCGCTGTAGCCGATGGTCAGCGCAATGATGACTCTTGTGGTGAAGTCGAAATCGCGCACCTGTACACCGGCCAGCGCCTGCCCAAGTCCAGTCAGAATACCCAACCCCAGCAGGAATTCTCCCACGGCGTTGACAGCCTGAGCCATCGCTGGCGCTCCGGCGAAGACGATGAAATAGAGCAGCACCAACATCGGCAAACCGCGGATGACCTCGACGTAGAAGGTCGAGATTTCCTGCAGCACGCGTCTGTGTGATACCCGCATCAAGGCAATCAGCAACCCCAACGCCATCGAGAGGGCGTATGCGATCACCGAAACCTTGATCGTGATGCCAACACCCTTTACGACCGCCTGGAAAATGACCGTATAATCCTCGTCGCTGATGATCTTCCAGATGAAAATCAGCCCCAGGATGATAATGAAGATCAACCAGTAGGGTGGACGCCGCAGCAGGCTGCTTATCGAGCCCTTGCGGTCAATCGTAGGTACGGTCTGAGCGTTGACACTCATAGCTTTATCCTTTTCCCAGAGGATTCACAGTGGCGGTTCCGTCGGTCCCGCTTTTACGCAACAGAGCTCGCAGCGCTGCGCCGCGAGCTCCGGCAGTCAAATCGTTAAGTGGATGGTCTTCACCCTGCCGGCAGCGTACTTCAGGCACCTGTCCAGCAGGGAGGTCCAATCAGCGTCTCTCTACTCGGTTGGATCGTAGGCAAAGAACCACTTGTTGCTCAGGTGATCAAAGAAACCATCCACGCGCATGGTAGCGATGGCCTGGTCGAAGCTTTCGACCAGATCACTGTCTGGTGTGAAGATAAAGCCAAAGTTTTCGCTCGCCAGTGGCTCTCCAATCACCTCCAGTTGATCAGGATTGGCGCCGATGTATCCCTTGGTCGATGCAGCATCCATCAGCACCATGTCCACGTCGCCGGTAAGCAAGGCCTGGACGGCTGCGCCGAAGGTCTCGAAGAGCTTGATGCGGGGGTTGGACTCGTCGCCATCCAGTACGTCGTAGACGGCAACATAGAAGTTGGTGGTGCCGGCCTGGGAACCGATCAGCAACTCATCGTTGGCTGCAAATTCCTCCGGCGTGGCGAAGCGATCTTCGCCGGCACCGACCAACATGAACTGCTCGGCGGTCATGTAGGGAATGGAGAAGTCAACCTGTTCCCCCCGCTCCTCGGTAATGGTGATGCCATCCATGCCGATGTCGAATTGGCCCTGGCGAACGGCGGAGATCATGGTGTCCCAGGCGGTCACGTTCCAGTCGACCTCACAGTTGATTCGCACACATAGCTCGTTTATGGCGTCATACTCCCAGCCAATGGCCTCGCCGGTCTTGGGATCGACGAAGTTCAGCGGTACGTAGTCGTTGCCGGTGACCGCAACAACGGTGCGGCCTTCCAGATCGGGCAGGCTGTCGTAAAGGTCATCCTGGTTCGGATCGGTCAGGAAGAACCACTTGTTGTTGAGGAAGTGCAGAAAGCCGTCCTCTTGCATAGAGGCAATAGCGGCATCGAAGGGCTCTGCCAGATCGCTTTCCGGCGTGAAGATGAAGCCGAACTCCTCGGTGCCAAGAGGTTCACCCACGATGTTCAACTGGTCAGGGTTGGCACCCATGTAGCCCCGGCTTGAGGCGGCATCCATCAGC
The DNA here is from genome assembly GCA_034717495.1 of Chloroflexota bacterium. NCBI lineage: Bacteria > Bacillati > Chloroflexota > Chloroflexota bacterium. The sequence continues at coordinate 81,640 of JAYELL010000076.1, forward strand.
ACCATGTCCACATCCCCTGAGAGCAAGGCCTGGACGGCCGCGCCGAAGGTCTCAAAGAGCTTGATGCGGGCGTTGGACTCGTCGCCATCCAGGACGTCGTAGACGGCAACGTAGAAGTTGGTCGTGCCGGCCTGGGAGCCGATCAGCAACTCGTCGTTGGCTGCGAATTCTTCCGGCGTGGTGAAGCGGTCTTCGCCGGCACCGACCAGCATGTATTGCTGTGACACCATGTAGGGGTTGGAGAAATCAACCTGTTCTCCCCGCTCCTCGGTGATAGTAATGCCGTCCATGCCCACGTCGAACTGGCCCTGGCGAACGGCGGAGATCATGGTGTCCCAGGCGGTGACGTTCCAGTCGACGTCGCAGTTCAGGCGCCGGCAGATCTCCTCCACCGCGTCGTACTCCCATCCGACGGCCTCACCGGTCTTGGGATCAACGTAGTTGAGAGGAATGTAGTCATTGCCAGTGACTGCCACGATCGTCCGGCCACCAAGGTCAAAAAGATCACCCTTGGCAACAGGGGCGGCCGGTTCCGGGGCGGGGGCTTCTTCTTTGGCCGGTTCTTGCCCGGCTGGCGCCGGCGCATCCGGTACAACGGCTTGGGGAATCGCTGGTGGTGTGCAGGCCACTGCGACCATGCTTACGATCACGATCAGGAACAGAAAGGCTCGGAAGGTCCTCATGCTATTCACTCCTGTTGGAACGAGTCTCAAGGTGGCGATTGTCTTTCGTGAATTATACCCCGCCCGGGGCATTCTGGGTAACCTGTGGTGCAACATGTCATCCCCGCGGCCAATGCGACACGGCGGCGGTGGGAAAATCGTCAATTGTCGGCGGTCAAGGGTATCGATTCAGATTCCTGGAAGTGACCATCTGATCCTCCGACCTCTGATACTCTGATACTCCGACCCTTCGAGCTACAGCACTTTCGTGACGGACAGCGGCGGCGACAGCGACTGGTTGGCCTCGCTGATGGCCTGTTCGGAGCCCAGGACCACGATGTCCCCTTGTTCCGCTACCAGGTCCAGCAGATCGGCGAAAGAGCGGAAATCCCTGACCTCTGTGGTCAGTACCTCGTTGCGCAGGCGCTGGCGGATCTCGTCGCTGTTTCCATCCAGATGACGGGTCATTGAAGCAAAACCTTTCGTATCTGGCAGCATGTACTGGTCCATGCCTCCGATGACGCCGATGATGATCTTGTCCACGTCCTCCTGGGTGAGGTCCACCTCGCGCAGGTAGTCGGCGGTTGCATCATAGATAGTTAAGGTGTTTTCCAGGTTTGGATCGCGGTAGGAGAGGTAGGCCAGCATGCCGGATATGTTGTTGAAGGCACCGAATCCGCCGTAAGCGCCACCCTGGACCCTCACCTGGTCCCACAACCAGGTATTATCCATGAATTTGACCACAACCAGGGATGATCCATCCAACTCATATCCCAGATCGTACAGGTTGGCTCCCTTGCCAACGTAGTTGACCATGCTCGGGATAGTCAATCCCTCCGGGCCCCTGGCGAATTCGGGCTGCCAGTCGGCGGGGGCAGCCTGCTTTTTGGGCATGGCGTCGATAAAGGTGGCAAGTTGGGGTTGGAAACCATCGTAGGCATCATGATCCAAAGTGACGTTAAGCAGCATGCTGTTACCATCGACCAGCGTGTCTCGCATCTGTTCCAGTTTGACGAGAACGGCAGGCCAATCCTGGTCGATCCATTCTATCAGTTGCCGCAGGAAAAAGATCTGGTCCACGCCGTGCATCTGGTCGCTGAGCCAATCGGCTGTGCGGAAGTGGGAGCGCAAACGGCGGAAAACGACGCTGTGCCCTGAGGGAATCAGACCCGCCTCCAGGCCGGCCTTTCGCTCCAGCACGATCTGGCGAAAGCGATCCTGGTTGTCCAGATCGGCGCTGAGCAGGACGTCGCGCAGGATATCCAGCAACGCCTGGCTTTTGTCGACCGTCGCCTTGCCATCCAGGAAGAACCAGCTTTCTGTATCACCTGGGCGCGACGTAGCCAGATGGGTCGTGGCGGAGATGCCACCGGTTTCCCTGCCGATACGCTGGGACAGTTTTACGTAATCCTCCTCCTCGGTGCCCATGCCCAACAGCAGACGACCGAACAGGCCTGCGTAGGGCAACAGGTCCTGAGGCAATGTCTGCAGATTGAAGCCTACCTGAAGGTAGAGGATGCCATTGGTGGCGATGTCATGGGTGAGGACAGGTACGCCGTGGATCTCTGTCTCCTCAATCGGAATCTTTTTGATCTCCCTGTCCAGGTCATCGACGGTCAGGGTCGGGATCGTTGCCAGATCCTCCGGGGAGTCGGGCATGTCCAGCAGTTTCTTCAGACGGTTCATCTCCTCCATGACTCGTTGAAGGTCTTCCTGCTCCATCTGGCTGCGCGCGGCCTCCAACCGGGTCCGTTCGGCGGCTTCTGCCTCTTCCCGTGCCGATGAATCGGGCTGCAAGAGCACCACCGTGCGGTGGGGATTGTTCAGGAAGTTGCTCTCGATCAGCTCTTCGAAGTAGCGCGGATCCTTTTCGACATTGGCTTTCACTGAATTCAGGGGTGCCTCGAAGGCCAGGGCGTCGATGGGGTCACCACCGTGCTGCCAGAGGTAGAGCGAGGTCAGCCAGCGTGCCAGGCCGCGCGGGAAGGAACCGGTATTGGCTTCCCGGAGTCGAAATTCCATGGTATTGAGCGATGCGGCGATCATGTCGGGGTCGATGCCGTCGCGAGCCAGACCGGTCAACGTATCCAGCACCAGCTGCTCCACCTTGTCAGCGTCCTTGGCTGCGATACCTTTCAAGCCGGTGGAGAAGATACCCTGGCGATAGGCGCTGTCGTAGCCCTGGCCTGTCAGATTCTCGCCGAGGCCGGAGTCGATCAAAGCCTTGCGCAGAGGAGATGCCTGGCTGCCAACCAGAGTGTGGGAAAGGATTTCCAGCGCCAGTGTGTTCTCGATGTCGGTGATCTCGTCGAACATCCAATTGACGGTAATAAAACTGCGATTGACCGGATCCTGGTTTCCCTCCTCGCCTTCCGAGCCTGCATCATAGCCGAAGGTGAACCGCCTGGTTTCTGCAAAGCGAGGTTGAAGCGCAATCGGCGGTGCAGGTTCGATTGCTTCGTAGCCACTCAGATAGGCGTCGACCAGGCGGAAGCGATCGTCCGAAGGATCATCGCCGTAGAAGAAGATATAGGAATTGGATGGATGATAATGTCGTTGGTAGAAACTCTTGAACTGCTCATAGGTGAGATCGGGGATTACCGTCGGATCGCCACCTGAATCCAGGCTGTAGACATTGTCTGGAAACAGAGACTGCTGCGTGTAACGACCGATCAGGGAGTCCGGCGACGAATAAACACCCTTCATCTCGTTGAAAACGACGCCCTTGTAGGTCAGTTGACTATCGGCGCTCTCCAACTCATAGTGCCAGCCCTCCGTTTGCAGTGTCTCCGGGGTGATAAATGGTTTGAACACCGCGTCCAGATAGACGCTGATCAGGTTATAGAAATCCTGAAGATTCTGGCTGGCCACCGGATACATGGTCTTGTCCGGTGCTGTGAAGGCATTGAGGAAGGTGTTCAGCGAGCCCTTTCGCAACTCCTTGAACGGCTCCTTGACTGGATAGGACTCGGAGCCACTGAGGACCGAGTGCTCCAGGATATGGGGCAGCCCGGTGGAGTCCTCGGGTGGCGTGGCGAAAGCAATGCCAAACACCTTGTTCTCGTCGTCATTTTCCAAAGCCAGCAGGCGAGCGCCGGTCTTGACGTGCCGATACACCAATGCCTGTGAGTTTATCTCGGGAACGAAACGTTCCTCGACCAATTCAAATCCATGGATCGTCATTCTACGTGTTTCTCCTGGGGCTCCCGGGGTAAGGAAACCATTATGACTGACCCCTCCAACGGCTTTTCTACCGATTTCGCGGGTCGTTGAGCTGATTATTTGAAAGAGCATTTTACCGTTTGCACGGGCAAAATCCAAATAGCAACATGATCTCATTTTGCATTCTATGATCGTTTGGGATAAAGTTGAGCGATCGGCGTCTCCTTCGCAGATTTCGTCCGGGAAAACTTCATCATCAATGACCCTCTTTCGCTTCGAAACCCCACCCAGCGCATCGATGAACCGGGTGCGAATCATGGATCTACCGGGATTGCCCCTGGATGACGCGGTTCGCGACCGGCGCGGTGATGAACTGATTTCCAACCGCGCATTGATGGCGCTGGCAGCCGAATACGCTGAGGCCCTGGGGCTGCGCCGTGATTCCCTGATCGGCAGGACGCCCCAACTTACCCAGAGCGATGTTTTTCTGCGGGATCAGGCCGCACGTATGGTACAAGAGGCGTTGTCCGGACCGGAAGGGGAGGCGCGGGCCGCGGCAGAGTCGATTGCCCGGCGACTGGGGCGTAATCTGGGATGGCTGCTGGTGGCTCTGCACCGGGGTGACAGATGCAATCGATCTGTCCGGCCTGATTGGCACGCCCGGGACTGGGAAAGGTGGAGCGCCGTACGCACCGTCTGGCTTGGCGGCGGTCTTTCCATCGGACAATTGGGTGACCTGATCGCTGAGGAGGCCCAAACCCTGTTGCGGGCGATGCATTGTGGCGTTATCACCGTGAAGCTGTCGCCATATCGGGATCTGGTTGCCCTGGTGGGCGCTGGCCGTACCGTCCCTGTCGCGTTGATGGATAGACAACGCACTGTTCTGTGCCTGGACTTCGGCCATACGCTGGTGAAACGAGCGGGTTTGATTTTCCGGGATGGTGTCATGGTCGGACTTGAGCCATTGGCGCCGCGCCTGGCCGACTGGCAGCAGATTCTGGGCCAGGCGGAGGCGTCTGAAGCGGTGGGCTTCAGGGTGCTGAACTTCGTAGCGCGTACCATCGCCGAGGCCCTCAGCGAGCTTCCTCAGACTGAACCGGCGGCCATCGTCAGCATTGCTGCCTACAGGCAACAGGGAAGATTGGTGGGCAATGGACCTTATGCAACCATTCATGCTGCGGGAGGCCAGGCGTCGGCGGAGACCATCATCGGCGATGCGGTTGGGCAGCGTACTGGTCATCATCCTACGGTGCGGGTCATTCACGATGGGACCGCAGCCTCGCTGGCTCATGCCGGGACGCCTGACAGCGCAATTCTGATGCTTGGCACGGCTCTGGGTGTCGGGTTCCCTTCCGGCGAGACTGGCGGGTTGTGCCCTGTCGCACCAGATCTGGTACCGGCACAGGCTTGATAACCGATGTTACGCAGTTTTGCCGCTGACCGCCGACCGCCTGTAACCGATCACGGATCGCGGTCCGCCGTCTGCCGTCCGCGGTCTTCTGAAAGCCGTCTGCCATACAGACTTTCCCATGCTGTGTGTTATAATCGAAACCGCAATGGAAATGGTGGCACAAATAGTCCCCGTAATTTCGCCTTCAAACGAAATGTTTGATCTGCAGGGTCAGTTTCATGGAACCAGGAGATAAATACATGGCAACGGACACAACGACAACGCGCGAAAAAGGAAAGGTTGCTCCCGGGCCTGAGGGAAATCAACTGCTTGGCGCACTTTTGAACTCCTCCAAAGAGGACGTGATCGCTTCCTACGTGGAGCTTTGGCGAGAGTATGGTGACGTGGTACGTCTGAACATGGGACCGCTTGCCGTCCAGCAGTTTGTGTTGCCCGAGCATGTCAGGCATATCATGGTGCGGAATGCGGCTAACTATCCCAAGGGCATGAGCCATGACAAGCTGCGCATTGCCCTGGGCAACGGCCTGTTGACCAGTGGTGGTCCCCTTTGGCAGCGGCAGCGGCGGCTTATGCAACCCACTTATACACCACGGGCCGTCACCAGGTTTGCCGATATCATGGTTGACGCGACCGAACAGATGATCAAACGCTGGCAGGTGCAGACCAAATCGGATGATACGCTGGTCGTCAATGCTGAGATGATGCGTCTGACCATGAGCGTGATCTCCCGGTCCATGTTCGACCTGGATATCAGCGAGGATTTCGCCGAAGCCGGAGAGGCGCTGGTAACCATCCTGGAGTTCGCGGCCGAGCGCTCCATGTCGTTTATTGATCCGCCGCTCTTCCTTCCGACACCCATGAACCGGCGATTTAAGCGCTCGATCGAGGCTCTGGATACCTTCCTCTACGCCATTATCGACGAACGGAGCGAGCAACCGCCCGGGGATGATCTGCTGAGCCTGTTGATGACCGCACGGGATGAGGAAACGGGGGAGGTGATGACGCGGGAACAGCTGCGAGATGAGGTTCTGATCACCTTCTTCGCCGGCCATGAGACCACGGCAACCCTGTTGACCTGGACCTGGTATCTGCTTTCCAAGTATCCCGCGGTAGACGAAAAGCTTCAGGATGAGTTGCACAGGGTGTTGGCCGGCCGGCACTCGACCGTCGAGGATATTCCCGAGCTGGCCTATACCCGCATGATCATCGACGAAGTGCTGCGCCTCTACTCGCCGGTGGCGATCATGGCGCGCGATCCGATCGAGGCCGACGTGATCGGAGGATATGAAGTGCCTGCAGGATCGCTGGTTTCGATAACGCCATTCATTACCCACCGCCACCCCGAGTTTTGGGATAATCCAGAAGCCTTTATGCCCGAACGATTTACACCTGAGGAGATCGAAAAGCGGCCTCGCTATGCCTACTATCCCTTCGGCGCGGGCCAACGCATTTGCCTCGGGCAACACTTCGCCCTCCTTGAGGGGGTTTTGGTCGTGGCCGAACTGGCCCAGCGTTATCAACTCCAGGTCGTGCCGGGACTACAACTCATGCCCGAGTTCATGGGGACATTGCGCCCTGACAAGGATCTGCTCATGACATTACATAAGAGGGAGCATTGATGAACGATCAAAGCAGTGGCGAATTGCGGGTCCTGGCCATTTTTGCCCATCCCGACGACCCTGAATTTTCCTGTGCCGGCAGTGCTGCCGCATGGGTTGAGCAGGGAGCCCATATCACCTACGTTATCGTTACCAATGGGGCAGCGGGCAGCAATGACCGGGACCAGGATATCGGCGAACTGGTGTACATCCGTCAGGCCGAGCAGCGGGCGGCCTGCGCGGTCCTGGGTGTGCAAGAGGTACATTTCCTGGGCTACGCCGACGGTACCCTGCAGGCAAGCCTGGAACTGCGGCGCGACCTGACCCGGATCATCCGGCAGGTGAAGCCTCAACGAGTGGTCGTGGGGGACCCAACGGTCTATTTCAGGGGCGACAGATACATCAACCACCCCGACCATCGCGCGGCCGGCGAGGCTGCTCTTTACGCTGTTTTTCCGAGTGCTGTGACCCGCCCGATTTTCCCGGAACTTCTGGCGGAGGGACATGAGCCGCACCAGGTCAATGAGATTTACATGACGAGCGACAGGGCCGCTATCAACACCTTTGTCGATATATCGGGTACCATCGAAAAAAAGATCGAGGCGTTGCGTTGCCACAAGAGTCAATTTGATGTGGGCGATGGGGAGTGGATTCGCAAGTGGGCTGTTGAGACGGGCGGGATTGTTGGATTCGACTACGCTGAGGCCTTCCGGGTGATGAAGCTGGTCGACGAGGAGAGCCAGTAGCAGTATGCCCGACCTGCCCACTGAGGCCGGCCAGTGCTCCACCGTTCAGATATTCGTCCATCAGGCGACACCTTGAAGGAAGAACTTCTGGAAAATGGTGTTTGATTCCCGATTGACACAGCCGTCAAGCGCCGTTATAATCTTCTCGATCATGAAGACACCGAGAATCAATAGCCTACAAACTTTGCGTTTGTTTGCGTCGTTAGGAGTAGTTCAATATCATCTCTGGGAGAACTATTTCGATGTCGCGATCGGTCATCCTGGAACCGATATTTTCCTGGTGCTGGTGGGCGTGGTGACGGCCTACACCCAGGCCAAACGGATTCCCGCCGGCAACTGGTGGGGATACATCAAATCCCGCTATCGGCGCCTCTATGTTACCTATATTCCCCTGTTTTTCATTGCGTTGATCTTCAAGTGGAGCGAAGCAGACCTGGGCTGGGCTGTGAGATCCTTTTTCTTCATTCCCATGGATCGGGCACCTGTCATCGGCCCCACCTGGATGCTGTCCATGTTCATGCTCTTCTATTTTGTGTTCAGCGTCTGTTTCCTGGTGAAGAGCGAGAAGGTTCTGTGGCTGCTCTTTTCAGCCTGGGCGATCCTGATCGCGATGTATAATCTTACGAACTGGCAGCCCCAATTCCCAGACTACTGGAACAATCTGTTGTTTGCCGAGCGGAATCTGGACTTCATATTGGGCTACGGTGTCGGGGTGATCTTGCGAAACGGTTGGTTGCGCACTGCCCAGGCCAGGACACTCATGTGGGCAGGATTCTTCGGCATTGTGGTGGGCACGGTATTGTTGAATCTCGGCTACGACGCCGAGGGACGGGCGTTCATCGTCGGTGTGCCCATTGCAGTATTCATTCTAGGAGTATCGTCCCTTGAACTGAAGGACGCGAAAAGTGGCATGGTACGCTTCCTGACGACTCCCTGGCTCGTTTGGCTGGGCGCCTCATCCTATGTACTGTATCTGAGCCACACCATGTTTTTTCAGGCCTGGAGCCAGGTACTGCCGGTGGCACCAATCTGGGCTCTCCCCATGACAGTTGGGGCAGTGACAGTAGGAGCACTGGGTTATGTTTTCTGGGAACGTCCAGTTCTGGCATACCTGACGAGCAGGAGAATTAAGGTGCCCGGCTTCTCCGTTGCAGATATCAGATTAAAATCAAAGAACGAAGGATGAGACATGAGGCTTCGGTAATCCAACCCTGTATTTAAGGTAAGGAGATTGTATTGCTATGACCGATGTTAGACATCTGACGATGGAAGAGCTGCAGACAGGATTGGATTTAATCCGCCGGTCGCCCAAGGACGACGGCGTGTTGGCCATGATTGTGCGCAGGCCACAGGTTGATGAGCGGGAAGTTCTGGAAGAAGGACGATTGGATCTGCAGGAAGGGCTTGTGGGGGACAACTGGAAAGCTCGTGGCAATGCGCAAACAGCGGATGGCTCGGCACACCCTGACTCACAACTCAATATCATGAATGCCCGCGCGATCGCGCTTCTGGCCCAGGAGAAGGAACGCTGGCCGCTGGCCGGGGATCAGCTTTTTCTCGATCTGGATTTGAGCACTGAAAACCTGCCGGCAGGAACGAAACTTGCCCTCGGGTCGTCTGTGATCGAAGTCACCGACCTGCCCCACACCGGCTGCAAGAAGTTTACACTTCGCTTTGGAGTGGACGCCACGAAATTCGTCAATTCTCCCGAGGGCAAACAACTCCATCTGCGGGGCATCAACGCCAGGGTTGTTCAGCCCGGCGTGATTCGGATTGGAGATGTCGCGCGAAAGATATGAGGGTGTTGCGAGATACGCCAGGCATTGGAATCCCGACACCCCACAAACATCAGGAGACAATCATGGCTCACCATCCGCTCGCGGGTCAGCCCGCGCCACCGGATATTCTTGTCAATATACCGCGGCTTGTATCTGCCTACTATACAGATCGGCCTGACCCCAGCGAAACTTCCCAACTGGTATCCTTCGGAACCTCGGGGCATCGCGGCACTTCCCGGAAAAACTCTTTCAACGAGGATCACATTCTGGCAGTCTGCCAGGCAATCAGCGAGTACCGGCAATCGATGGCCATCAATGGTCCCTTGTACCTGGGCATGGACACCCATGCCCTGTCGGAAGCTGCCCAGGCGACGGCTTTGGAAGTACTGGTGGCAAACGGCGTCCATGTGGTGATCCCGGAGGGCCTGGGATACACGCCCACACCAGTCATCTCCCATGCCATTCTGACCTGCAACCGGGGACAAAGGCAAGGCCTGGCCGATGGCGTGGTCATCACACCTTCCCACAATCCACCCAGCGATGGTGGTATCAAGTACAATCCACCGGAAGGGGGTCCTGCGGATGCGGCAACTACTCAGGCCATCCAGGACCGGGCCAACGAGATCATTCGTGGCGATCTGGCTGAGGTCAGGCGCATTTCTCTGCAAAAGGCCTTGAATGCCGACACAGTTCAGACCCACGACTTCGTAACGGCCTATGTGGCTGACCTGAAAAACGTTGTAGATATGTCAGTCATCGCCGAGGCTGGCCTCAAGGTAGGGGTCGATCCTCTGGGTGGGGCGTCGGTGGCCTATTGGGATCCCATTGCTGAGATGTACGGCATCGATCTGGAGGTAGTCAACCGGCGGGTCGATCCTGCCTTTTCGTTCATGACGGTGGATTGGGATGGCAAGATAAGGATGGATTGTTCCTCTCCTTTCGCCATGGCGAGCCTGATTGACCTGAAAGATCGTTTCGATGTTGCTTTTGGCAACGATCCCGACGTGGACCGCCACGGCGTCGTTGCACCCAGCGTTGGTCTGCTGAACCCCAACCACTTCCTGGCCGTGGCCATCTGGTATCTCTTCCAGAACAGGCCCGCCTGGCCCAGCGCTGCAGCTATCGGCAAAACCCTGGTGTCCAGTTCCATGATCGATCGCGTTGCGGCTCACCTGGGCCGACAGCTCTCCGAGGTGCCGGTGGGTTTCAAGTGGTTCGTCGACGGCCTGCTCGATGGCTCCTACGGATTCGGTGGCGAGGAAAGCGCTGGCGCCTCCTTCCTGCGGCAGGATGGCACAGTCTGGACCACCGACAAGGATGGCATCATCCTGGGCCTGTTGGCTGCTGAAATCACCGCCAGGACCGGCCGTGACCCGGGGGAACACTATCAGGCACTGGAGTCCCAGTTCGGTGCTCCGGTTTACCAGCGCATGGATGCACCTGCCACGACCGAGCAGAAGGCCGTGCTGAAGACTCTGTCACCAGATAGGGTAGAGGCCAGCGAGTTGGCCGGCGAGCCCATCGTGGCCAAATTGACCAACGCTCCCGGCAATAATGCACCCATAGGTGGCCTCAAGGTAGTGACCGAAAACGGCTGGTTTGCCGCCCGGCCATCGGGCACCGAGGCGATCTACAAGATCTACGCGGAAAGTTTCAGGGGAGACTCCCATCTGGCACAGATCCAGGCTGAAGCACAGGACATCGTGGGAGCCGCCTTTCAGGCAGCCGGGTTGTAGCCATGGATGAGACGCAACTCGCTTACGAGCAGTTGATAGATCAAATCATCTCATGGGCGCGAGAGCAGGAGAACGTTCGAGCCGCGATCGTCATAGGCTCGCGTGCACGGAAGGATCATCCAGCCGACCGCTGGTCCGACCTGGATGTGCTCATCCTGGCCAATGATCCGCAACGCTATCTGGATGACAGCGAGTGGGTGCGCGGGATCGGCGTGCCATGGTTGACCTTTGTGGAGCCGACTGGCGATGGCAGCGGATTTGAACGTCGCGTCCTGTTCGAGGGGGGATTGGATGTGGACTTCGCCCCCGTGTCAGTGGCTGAAGTCCGGGCCATGGCGGAACAGGGTTTTCCGCCGGGCGTCCAGGATATCATTCGCCGCGGTGTGCGAATCTTGATCGACAAGGACGGCTTCGCTCGGTATCTGGAGCCAGCCGGGATCGAATCTCCTGTCTACCAGCCACCGACTGATTCCCGCTTCCTCAATCTCGTCCACGATTTCTGGTATCACGCGGTCTGGGCGGCCAAGCATCTGCGACGGCGTGAACTCTGGTGGGCCAAAGGGGGATGTGACGGTCACCTGAAATACCTGTTACAGCAGATGCTGGAGTGGCACGCGCACGCTGTTAAGGGTCCTGAGTGGGACACCTGGATGCGGGGACGGTTTCTGGAACAGTGGGCCGATCCGCGAGCGGTGGCTGCCTTGACCGACGTTTATGCGCATTACGATGGCGAGGACATCTGGCGGGCACTGCAGGCGACCATGGACCTGTTTGCCTGGCTGGCCCCCGAGACGGCAGAACTGTTGGGGTATCCTTATCCGGCGACTGGCGAGCAGCAGGCAACAGCGTTGGTCAAGGCGTTGTACATGGAAAGAGAACAATCTTAGCAGGGAAGATGTTTCAACTACGCTACCAGGTATGGATTTTGATTCTGGGACTTCTGCTTGCGTTGGTCTTGGCGGTTTCTTCGGTGAAGGCAGGTGAAGGGCCGGTTTCCTGGTCCGAAAACCAGACGGCGGAGGGACCCGTTCTCGTCAATCCTGGATTTGAATGTTCGCAGGGCTTTGGTAGCCAACTGGGAATCGACGGATCGGTGCCCCTTGGATGGACCGGGCTGTTGCTCGATGGGCGACCCGAGTTGGACAGCTCTCGTGTCCGGTATACGGGGCAATGTGGCGACGGTGGTTTTGTGGAACGCATCGAGGGACTGGATAGCCTGGTTATGGTTTCCGAGGATATCGAGACCCCACCTCACCCTGGAAAACCCTTTGACGCTTTGGTCTACCAGCGAACTTCTGTTTTGGCCGGCACCGCCTATAGTCTCAGCAGCTGGATGGTCAGCCTGTGCGGCGGCAGTGCCATCCCCAATGACTGCCCCGATGGATACTACATGTCCAAGATGCTGGGAATCGACCCGACCGGGGGAGTCGATCCGGAGGCATCAAGCGTGGTCTGGATCGAGGATCTGAGGAACTTCACCGAGAGTGGCTGGGCAAACCTGCGGCTGGGTACCACCGCCCAGGAGGACCATCTCACCATTTTTGCCCGGATTCGCAGCCCCTTTCGCTGGCACGGTGCCCACGCCTTTCTCGACGCCATCAGCCTGGTTCGCTCGCCGACCGCCCATTTCGTCGGCCTGCCGGCGCTGGTGGACGGCAACCAGGTCACCGTTGGCTGGAATGGCAGCCAGAGTCCCGACATCGCAGCGATACCGGGTGGTACCTACGAACTTCTCTACGATATTCAGGTCCGCGAGGATGGAGCCGATAGCTGGACCGATTGGCTTGTAAGCCGGCCGGCCGGGGAAGCTTTGTTTACGGCAGCTGGAAGTTGTGGTTTCCATCGCTATCAATTTCGCCTGCGTGCAAGATCGGAACAACCGCCGGGATCAAATGGCGCATGGCCCAATCACCGCTACCCGGGCGACTGGAGCCAGCCGGCTACTGTAATATTCCTGAACGATATGCCACCCGTGCCTCGAGTGTTTCTACCCCTGATAAATTGACAAGCTTCACCTGATTGACTGACAGAAGTTCCCTGATCATCCTTCATCTCCGCAAACTCCAGAAGGCCATCGCCGACGGGAATTGGACGCTGGACCCATACGGCATTCCTGTGCTGGACTACGACGCTGTGATGCAGGCGCAGGTCGAACTGGGCCTGGGGCCGCTACACACCCAATTCGACAATACCGGTCATGGTTACACCAGCCTCTACCTGGACAGCGCCGTGGCTAAGTGGAAGCTGGGTGGCGACGATCCCGACGCCTATGCACTTGTAGAAAAGGTGCCCGTGCAGTACAATATCGGTCGCCTGGTTGCCGCCGAGGGTGATACCGTAGACCCCGACGGCAAGTACCTGGTGGCGCTGAACAAGTGGGCGGTGGACCTCTTCTTGCCCGTAGGGCCCCTGCTGCCGCAGAACGAGCAATTGATCGACATTGGCGGCGGTCCCATGAAAGTGATCTACGACATGGCGCTGGGCGTTGGCGAGCCGCACTACGCCCAGATGATCAAGGCCGACAAGATCAACGCCTGGAATGTCTATCCCGAAGTGGGCTGGGATCCGATCGCCCAGGCGCCCTCGGAGTTCGCTACCCAACTGGGCGAGGAGCGCATCGATCGCAACGGCAACGAGGTCGAGATATTCTCCATCTCCATCCGTTCCCACATCACGCCTGATCGTGTCGAGCTCAAGGCGGGCGACCACGTGACCTGGCACATCACCAACGTGGAAACAGCCCATGACGCCACCCACGGTTTTCAACTGGGCGGCCAGAACGTCAGCTTGAGGGCTCAACGCGGTGATTTTTTGCCGGGGCCATGATCATCGTTTGGCCCCGGAAAGTGCGAGTGTTGGGCAAGTTTCCAACTTGCCAGGGCGCAATTCGGGAAAATTGCGCTACAGGTGGCCCAAAGCAAGATCGGGGCCTTGATAGCTGTTTGAAAAGGGGTCGAAGGTCTTCCCAGGCCGCTCGAAAGCTGCAATTCAGGCCTGGAAACCCGCCTGATGCCGCCAAGCACACTTTGAAGACCCAACAAGCCCATGGACAAGACTTTTCAAACAGTTTCTTAGCGGTAATTTGCGAGGATGGAACTGGATGGGACCTATGCTCAATGAAAAAAAGAACATACTGAAAATTGTCGTTGCCGTGCTGGTGATGATGCTTTTCCTCGCCGCCTGCGCCCAGGGCCAAACCGAGATCGAGCCGCCCGAAATTCGCTATGGCGAGGACATCTGCATCCAGTGCAACATGATCATCAGCGACCCGCGCTTCGCGTCCGCCTATGTACACGAAATCAGCCCGGGCCGCTACGAGAGCATCCCCTTCGACGATATCGGCGAGCTGTTCCTCTACGCTGATGCGAATCCCAACCATCAGATCGTCGCCTGGTACGTCCACGATTACGCCACCCAGGAATGGCTGGATGCCACGCAAGCACATTTCGTCTTCAGCGACGAGATGATAAGCCCCATGGCCCAGGGCACGGCCTCCCATGCCGATCTGGCCGATGCAGAAAAGATGGCCGAAGAGCTGAACGGCGAGGTGCTGGACTGGGATGGCGTTGTAACCAGGCACCGGGCCGGCGAACTGATGGTTCACGCTCAAATGCCGGACACGGAAATGGCCGAGAGCACGGCGCAGGGAAAATTGACAATCACAAACGTGCGAGCCAACCTGACAATACCCGCGGATACAGGTTCCCTCTGGATGGAAATCCACAATGGCACGGATACAGACGAAGCGCTTGTTGGCGCCGAGGTTGATGGCTGCGCTGTGATTGAACTGCACGACATGGTCATCGAAAATGATGTCATGATCATGCGCCCCGTGGAAGGAGGCCAGATTCCTGTCCCGGCCGGTGAAATGGTCGAGTTGAAGCCGGGCGGTTTGCACGTAATGTGCATCGGCAAAACGGGTGAATTCAAACTTGGCGAAACGATTGAGATCACGCTGCAATTCGCCAATGCGGGCGCGATAGATGTACCGGCCGAAGTTGTCGCACCGGGCGGGATGCGGATGGAGCACGATCACGAGGCCATGGCAGGCGACGCCATGCCGATCCACATGAAAGAAACGGTGTTGGGTATGGCAGACGTGGAGGGTTTCCAGTTGGAGCTGGTCAGCCACGCGCCCCTGCACAGTGGCTACAACGTGGTCATGGTGCACCTCAACGATGCCGCGGGCGAACCCGTATCTGACGCCGAGATCATGTTCAAGCCAATGATGGCAATGAAGGAAGGGATGAACCATGCTGCCGGCGTCGAGCAACCTGGGCAAGAAATGCCGGGCATGTATCACGGTGCAGTCGCCTTCCCCATGCCCTCCGGCCCCGATCTGGGCAATTGGACCCTGACAGTTTCCTTCGCCGACCCGGCTACGGGCGCAAGCGGCGAGACTGCTTTTGACGTCGAGGTCATGCCCTCCAGGTTGTCTGGCTCCTTCCTCGCCCCGGACGGGAGCAAGCTATTCCTCATGGCCGTGCAGCCTATCGCCCCCGGCGTTGGCGCACAACCTTTTGAGGTTTATGCCATGCAAAAAGCTTCGGCCACGGACTGGCCGCCCGTAGATGATCTGGATATGGAAATCACGCCCTGGATGCCTACCATGGACCACGGATCAACCAATAACGAAAATCCGGTTTCGATTGGGAATGGCCACTATCTCGGCCAGGTCAATTTCAGTATGTCCGGACCCTGGACGGTCACCGTAGCTGCAGAACGTGGCGGTAACTTTCCGGGAGAAGTTGTTTTCGAGTTTGATGTTCAGTAAACCATTGTATCCACCCATTTCACTCAATTTCAAGAGAAGGAGACAATTATGCGAAGGTATGCCCTGGGATTAGCACTGTTGATTGTGATGCTTTTTGTGTTGGCGGCGTGCGGTGGCGGCGGTGAGGAGAGCGCGCCCGCTCCCACCGAGCCGCCAGCTGCACAAGAGGAAGCTTCACTCCCGGCCGGCGATAGCGCGGCCGGTCAGGAACAATTTGCCACCGCCTGCGTTGCCTGCCACGGGCCCGGGGGTGAAGGAGTGCCCAACCTGGGCAAGGACATGACCACCAGCGAGTTTATCGCCGGTTTATCCGATGCTGAACTGCTCGAGTTTGTCAAGAAGGGACGGCCGATCAGCGATCCGCTCAGCACCACCGGCGTCGATATGCCCCCCAAAGGCGGCAATCCGGCGCTAACCGACGAGCAACTGATGGACATCATCGCCTTTATGCGTTCCATCCAGAAGTAGGCATCTGGCGGTTGAGGAACCGCGTTCGTGTCACGCGAGATGCGATGGCGGAACGCGGTCCCTAACGACCTAACTGGCCACTCCGAGGAGACCCATATTTTGAGCGAGCAACTATTCGTCTCGACAGAAGACGACGTCATTCGCAATCCGGCCCCCGGGCACTATCGCATTCAGGTAGAGGCAGAGACGGGACCCGCTTGTTCCGTCGGTTTTAGGCGCTGGCCAGGGGCAGACTACTTTCCGAAAACGTGGCAGGCACGCGACAAAGCGTGGCCTGTTCGAAGGCATAGGCTGAAATCCTATTCCTCCGGTTTGACATCGCGCACCAGGCCAGCCTGAACGGCATAGGCCGCAGCATGGGCGCGGCTGCGAAGACGAAGCTTTTCCAGAATGCTGCGTAGATGGCTCTTGACGGTATGTTGCGACAGGTTCAGCTGACCGGCGATCTCCTTGTTGGAGAAACCGTGAGCGACCCGGCTCAGCACTTCGATCTCCCGTTGGCTGAGAACCTCAACCGATGCCGATTCCGGTGTGCTGGCCAGCCCTTCTTCCAGGGTCCTGAACTCCTCCAGCAATCGAACCGCCATGGAGGGCGCCACAATGGCCTCTCCGGCATGGACGCGCTGAACGGCATCGAGCAATTCATCGGTACCCACGTTTTTCAACAGATATCCCCTGGCACCAGCGCGAATAGCATCGAAAAGATCCTCGTCCCGCTCAGACACAGTGAGGATAATAATCGGGATCTCCGGAAAGCGTTGCTGCATGATGCTGGTCGCTTCAGGGCCTGAAAGAACCGGCATGTTCAGGTCCATCAACACCAGGTCGGGAGCCAGTTTTTCGACCTGAACCACCGCCTGCTGTCCATCCGATGCCTGCCCGACGATCTCCAGCGTTTCGAAATCTGCCAGGATGCGTATGAGGCCCTGCCGAAAAAGGTTGTGATCGTCGACGACGAGCAGTTTAATTCGTTCCATTGTTATTTCTCAATGGGAATCCGGGCAATCACCTGAGTACCCTGGCCCGGGCTGGTGGAAAGCGTCAGTTGTCCGTCCAGACTGCGTACCCGTTCCTGCATGCTCATGAGTCCGACATGCTGCCGGTCCATCGGAGCCGAGATATCGAACCCCCGGCCATCGTCGCGTATCGACAACTCCAAATTGCCATTGTCCCGTTCCAGCTTGATCTCCACGTGGCTGGCGTTGGCGTGACGCCTGACGTTGGCCAGCGCTTCCTGCGTAATCCTTAAAAGATGAAGTGCTACCTCAGCGGGCAGTTGCTCCGGTTCATCGATGCAACTGCAGTCAACCTGCAGATCACTGCGCCTGGCAAACTCTGCGGCATGTGCCTGCAGCGCGCCGACGAATCCGCCCGGTTGATCCACCGTCAGGCGCAGGCCATCGATAGACTCTCGCACTTCCAGGTAGGCCTCGGCAATCACCTGGCGCAGGGCAACCAACTCCGAACGCACCCGGGCTTGCTCTCCCCGATCCAGTATACGTTCCAGATGTTCAGCCTGCATGCCCAGATATCCCAGGGTCTGCGCCAGGCCATCATGCATCTCTCTGGAAAGCCGGTAGCGCTCTTCCACGACAGCAGTTTCCCGCAAGCGGGAGTAGAGTTGCACGTTGCGGATAGCCAGGGCTATCTGGCTACCGACAGCCTTCAGCAGCCCTAGCTGCGACGGCTTGAAATACCCTTCGCGATTGCTGCCAAGCACAAGAGCGCCCAGCATTTCCCCTTCTGTCTGCAACAAAACGGTTGCCACTGAGACCAGCGCTTCGTCACCGGACTGCTCCCGGATGAAAACCGGGTTATCGCTGATCTCCGCCCGATCTGCCAGGCGGATTGCCAAATCGATCAAGGAGGAATCGCGTTCCAGCCCCTGGACAGCGCCAAGATTCCAGCGACTTCCGTCGCCATCGGTCAGCAAAATCGCGCCCGCAGGGACATCCCAGCCGGCCACTGTACTCTCGAGCGCCCGGTTGAGCAACAGGTTCAGGCTGCGCCGCTCCTGGGTGGCCTGATCCACTGCATAGAGAGTGGCCATCTGTTTCGATCGCAGATGGGCGTTTTCCATGGCGCCGGTAATCTCGGCTGCCACCACACCCATCAATCGGGAGTCTTCTTCGGAAAGGGCGATATCCTTGTCGAGAAAAGCTATCACAACACCACTCTGGGACTCCCCGCGGCCCAGGGGAAGGCATACGATCTGGCCTGGCGGATCTTCGTCAGTTGCCTCATGCGCGGATATCAACATGGGACATTCGTTATCATCGTGGATGTGCGCGCTCAGGGGCTGGCAGGTACGGCAACGGTCCGCCGAATGCTCTGCTGTCACCTGGTGGCGCAGCAAGCGAACCACGGCATCATCCATGCCCAAGGTAAATTGCAGGCTGCTCTGGTTAGAATCGTCGTCGAAGGTGATGACTGTGGCCCCGCGGGCGTCCAGCAGGTCAACCGGAATTCGAGCGGCGATTTCCAGCAATTCCTGCACATCGGAAGCGTTGGTGACCCGGCGGCTCACTTCGTGAATGATCTGCAACTGGCTATGGACACGCTGCAACCCGGCATAGGCCCCGCGCAGATCACTCTCGGCCTGTTCCTGTCTGGCAGCCGCCCTGGTCAATTGTCTCAAACCAAACCAGGCTACCACCATGCCCGTGAGGCTGTAGAGGGCCAGTTGGACAAGATTGTGCTGTGAAGGAGGCAGGAAACGCAGGAGGCCCAGCAACAACGCCTGATGGATGGCTGCCGCGCCAACCACGATAAAAAAGATGGGCCAGCGCAGTTCCGCCAGGCGGCGGTAAAGCGAGCTCATCCTGTTGTCGGCGTCCTGGTTCTGGCGCTCTGCGTCCGATGGCATCGTAACCCATGGAAAGTTTTGTGCTGAAGGAATGTCGCTGCATTGTACCACAGAGATTGTACGGGCGTCCAGCAGCGGAGTGGATTGTGGGTGGTGATCGGTGATCAGTAATCGGTATTGTCATATTCCTTGACACCTTTTTCCGATTACCGAATACCCCTCCCCGCGTCCCCCCTCCCCGTGTCGCCCCCTCCCCGTGTCGCCCCCTCCCCGTGTCGCCCCCTCCCTGCGTCCCCCCTTTGGGGGGTTAGGGAGGCACGCCAGAAATTCGACAAAACCGCCATCTCTCAGTATGATTGATTCCAGCGCCAACGAGGAGCTTCACTGGAGTGATGCGGGCACCGAAAGAAACCTGTCCAACGAACGTTCAGTCGCTCAGACACTGGAAAAACCGGAGGGAAATATGCTAAACGAAAACCTCGGCAAAAAGATTGGAAAAGAGAGCCAGGCTGTTACCACCGGCCTGTGGCTGCTCATGATCGTCGCGCTCATTCTGCCGGCCACACTGCACGCCTCGCAGGCCATCCCGGCGCGCGAACCGCAGGCCGGCGAGATCAGCGGGACCGCCTTTCGCGACTACAACGCCAACGGCCTGCACGACACCACCGCCTCCACGAGCGGTGCCTTCGACGAACCAGGCCTGCCCAACGCAGTTGTCACCGCCTACGATACCACCGGCGCTCCCGCCGGCAGCACAACCAGCATTGCCGACGGCAGCTATAGCCTGGATGTGCCGGCAGGGGCCAGCTACCGGGTAGAGTTCACCCTGCCCACCGATGGCAGCATGGCCTATCTCCATCCGGGCGCAGCCGGCCCGACCACCGTGCAATTCGTCAGCGTTCCGATCGATGGGACCCTCTCCAATGTGAACGCGGGCTTCAACAATCCGGCCGACTATTGCCAGGCCGAACCGCCGCTGATCACCGCCAAAACCTCGGTCGGGTCCCGCACTTACATGCCCCTGCCGCCCAACGATCCCCACGGACTGAACGAATCGCTGATCGGCCTGCCCTACACGGCCAGCGGCAACCTGTCGGACCCGACGGACCACACCACCCACGCCCGTCTCGATCAAACCGGCACCCTCTTCGGTCTGGCCTACGCGCGTCAGGCGGGAATTATCCTGGCGGGCGCCTACTGGAAGATGTACGCCGATGTGGGACCGGTGGCTGATCCCCTGGGTGCCATCTATGCCATCGATCCAGCGGGCGGCGACCCTTCTCTCTACGCCAATCTGAATGGCATCATCAATCCCGGCGACGGCAGCCCGTTGCCAAACGACGTGGCGGGCATTGATGCCCGCCGCACCGGGGACGTCGATTACGACTCCTGGTATCCCGATGGTGAATGTGGACAGGCCTTGCCTCCCTCGGGTGGTTTTTTTGGCTGCTGGCGGCATGACCCGGTCGGGTGGGACCTGGTAGGCAAACAAGGCCTGGGCGATCTGGAGATCGACGACGAGGAAACCACCATCTTCGCGATCAACCTCAAGGATAAACAGCTTTACCAGCTGCCCGTAGAAACCGCCGGTTGGCCGGTTGCAGAGCTGGCCGCGCCACCGATTCCAGTCCCCAACACTTGCGCGGCCGCCGCCGATGCCATACCAGGCGGCCTGGGTTTCAAGGATGGCCTGCTCTATGTGGGCGTGACCTGCACCGCCGAGTCGACCCAGATTGAAAGCGAGCTGTCCTCGGAGGTCTGGACTTTCGATCCCGCCAGCCAAACCTTCAGCGCCGGCCCGGTATTCCAGCTCAGCCTGAACTATCCCCGCGGCTGCCTGTGGGCCGACAACCCCAGCGCCAACGCGCCCAAGAACGCAGCCACGGGCCAGAACTGCCAGCCCTATTGGGACGGCACTGCCATGGACTACGACAACGCCCACTGGAATCCCTGGCCACAGACCTGGGAAGAGCACTATATGGGCAACGCTGGCCGTAACGCACCCGGCAAGCCAGATTGGAAATACGACGGCAGCGGACAGAGTTCGCCAGACGGCGTGCAGGATCTGGTTCAGGTCGAAACTCCCCATCCCTGGCTGAGCGATATCGGATTCGACGACGACAATATGCTTCTGGCCTTGCGCGATATCAACGGCGATCGCACCGGCGATCGCAACTTTTCATTTGCGCCCAATGCGAACCTGGCTTATCCCAATGTCACCGGGCCGCCCTCCGATCCCTGGGAGATCATCGACATCACCACCGAGGCCTATGAGATCAACGGCGTCGGCCACGGCGATCTATTACGCGCCTGCGCCGACGGCGGGGGCGGCTGGATGCTGGAAGACAATGGAAACTGCGGCGGAATCACGACCCACGGCGTCGACAACGGGCAGGGACCCGGTCCGGGCAATGCCATTCCGGACGACGGCAGCAGCGGCTGGGGGGAATGGTACTGGGACGACTCCGGACCTGGCAACCGCAATCCCTCCCCCGACCTGATCGATACCCAGACAGTGGTCACTGGGGTGGGTGGCTACTACTGGGGCAATGAGCAGGTGGTCACCGGCGGCCTTTTCCAGCGCCAGGGTGATCCCCATCTGGCTGTGACAGCCAACGCCCAGTTGCAGAAAAACGACGGCGGCCTGCTGCGCTTGAGTAATGTCGAAAGTCACCCCGATTTGCCGCCCGCGGGTGGTTTCGTCGATCTTCCCTATCCAGACGCGATCACGACCCATGCCGGTCTCACCGTGAATCGCACACAGCTCTATCCACCCGTTGTCTTTGTTCCCGGCGGAATCCTTCACACCTTTTTCGGCCAGGCCAACGGCCTGGGAGATGTGGAAGCCCTCTGCGATACAGCGCCCATGGAGATCGGCAATCGTCTCTGGTGCGATGGCGGATTCGATGGCAATGGAGGGCCCGACGGGATCCAGGATCCGGGTGAGCCCAGCCCAGGCGCCGGCATCGAGGTCAGCCTGACCTGTGGCGCTGATTCGGCATTGACCACCACCGATGCCAACGGCGAATATCTCTTCACCGATCAGATGTGGGACGCTCAGGTCAATCCGGGTACCGATGGCGACCTCATCCCTCGCAACACCCCATGCGAGATCCGCGTCGATCTCAGCCAGGAAACCCTGCGTTGCGGCAACACGCTCTCCACCACCGATGTCGAAGGGGACGCCAGCAATGATGCCACCTTCGATATCCGCGATTCAGACGCTTCTGAAGTCGTCATCGGCATCGAAACCTTCGCGGAGATCGTTTTCGACACCGGCGGGCCAGGCGGCAACAACCATGGCCTGGACATGGGATTCGCCGTGGAGGGCATCGACTGGGGGGATGCCCCCGAGCTGCCACCGAATCCCCTGGATGGTTTCCCCACTCTGGCTGTAAACGATGGCGCTCGCCATGGGCTGAACCAGCACAGCGGTGGGCCTTTCCTCGGCCACTGCGTCGACGGCGAAAGCGATGGTCTGGCGTCGCTTGACGCAGATGGAGATGACAACAACGTAGGAACCATCAGCATTGGCACCTGTGATCCACCGGGAGACGATGAGGATGGTGTCGAGTTTACTGAGGATCTCGTTCCGGGTCAGGATGGCCGGGTTGTCGTCAATACGGTTTCCAACCCAGTCGACTGCTTCTTGAATGCCTGGATCGACTTCAACGCCAATGGTTCCTGGGACGATCCAGGAGAGCAATTCGCCGACGACGTAGTTTTGTCAGGCAATGACATTCTGGGGCTAGACATCAGCGTGCCTTCGGATGCGGTGATCGGCACGACCTATGCCCGTTTCCGCTGCAGCACCCTCCCTGGCCTCGATCCATACGGTCCGGCGCCCGATGGGGAAGTGGAGGATTACAGGGTAGTTACGGTGCCACTGGCAGTGACGCTGGCCGACTTCCAGGCAACCGCGGCAGGTGACCATATCCAGGTCGCGTGGACCACGGTGAGTGAAGTCGACAACATCGGCTTCAACCTCTACCGCAGCCGTTCGGCCAGCCAACCGGGAATCCTGCTGGCCTTTGTGCCCTCGATCAGGCCGGGCGGATCATCGGGCGCCAGCTATGCCTATCAGGATGCCGACGTGACTGCCAGGCAGACCTATTGGTACTGGCTGGAGGATGTGGATGCCAATGGTGCGACCAGTTTGCACGGACCGGTCAGTGCAACCCTGCAGGCACCGACTGTCGTCACACTGGATGAACTGGCGGCCACCGAACAAGCTGGTGGGAACCTGAGTTGGTTGCTGGTGGCAGGAAGCACCATGTTGGCATTGCTGGCCGCGCGATTCGCCCGGCGCGCCCGCATTGGAATGTAGGGGCCGGGTTTCCCTGCCCTGGTCATGTGCACGGGTGTCGTAGGGGCTTCCGTGGTACTCGCGTAATGGCAATGTTTCAGGGGCGCAGGAGATTGTAAGCTCATTGTAAGCTTTTTCATCGGGGAGACGTGTTATACTCTATCTGTTGGGATGCCTGGCTCGAGCGAACAGGTCATCCTGAGCAGGCGCCGGGATCGCGATGCAACCCTCTATTTAGCACTTGCCGATCCCGGCACCCCTTTTCTGGCACGGGTGAGTTGACTGCCAAAAGTCCGACTTCTCCGACTCCGTGCCCCCGGGTGCCGCCGATCACATCAGGTGGCTGGCGAAAAAAGCGGCAACCTGGCGTTCTGCCCAGAAGCGAAACCGGCCGATCCTCTCCCGCTCCATCCAACCACAATGGCCGCCAAAGTCAGTTATCGCGGGCAAAAGAAAGGGATTATCTTCCAGTTTCCGGTGGGGAATATCGGCCCGGGGGATGACTGGATCGTCCAGGGACCGCACTACCAGGGTTGGCAGACGGATGGCTTCCAGAAAATGGACCGAGCTGCACCGCGTGTAATACTCATGGGCGCTGCGAAATCCATGCAATGGTGCGGTGAAGGCCTCATCGAAGTCCCAGATAGTCTGAGCCTGCAGGGCCTTTTCCATATCGACGATGCCATCGATAAGGGCGGCACTGGCTTTCGCCTTGGCCTTCAGGCTGCGCAGGAAACTGAAGGTGTAGAGTCGACCTGTTTTCCCGTCATCCAGTGCTGCGCCCAGGGCGAGATCGAAAGGAGGTGATATCACGGCAGCCGCCGACCAGCGGTCAACCCGGCTGGCACCCAGTTCCCCCAGGTACTTGAGCAACACGTTTCCTCCCAGGGAAACCCCGACGGCACCCCCGCTTGCACCGGGAAACTGACGGTCGAGCCAGTCGTGGACCAGTGCGACATCGTCGGTAGCGCCCCCGTGATAGAATCGTGCCGTGCGATTCATCTCTCCGCCGCAGGATCGGAAGTTCATGCCAACCGCGCGCATACCTCGTTGAGCCAGTTGGCGGTAGGTCTCACAGGCGTAGGGCCTGCGGGCGGAACCTTCCAGGCCGTGGATGAGCAGGATCAGCGGAGAGTCCTGGTCCAGGTCGCAACCGGCCACCTGGGGGAAATCCAGATCAATGAATCCCCCGTCAGGAGTATCAATACGGACCCGACGAAATTGCAGGCCGCCGGTCGGTTTTAGAACAGCCGCCGCAACCGTTTGCACATGGTTGTTGGCAAACCCGCGGGCAGGTCGAAATGGTTCCAGGGAGAAAGATGTCGGGAATGATGGGGATTGCAACAGGATATTCCGTCACCGGGGAATCGGAAATCGGGCTGGCCCGGTTCAGACCGGTGAGAACACAAGCCGTGACCGACCTGAGTAACAACCGATTTAGGACCAGAGCCACCGGGCAAAAAGCAGGGATATCAGCCCAACTGGCGTATGATTGCGATGACCTTGCCCTGAATCTCCACCTGGTCGGCAGGCACGATGATCGGGTCGTAGTTGACATTGGCAGGCTCAAGCCGGACCATGGCGCCATCCTGGTAGAAATACTTGAGCGTGGTTTCCTCGCGATCCTTGAGCCAGGCCGCTACCATCTGGCCATTTTCAGCCGTCTTTTGATAGCTGAGAATTACCAGGTCACCGGTGTCAACCAGGGCATCGATCATGGAGTCTCCCTGTACCCGCAAGGCATAAACATCTTCCGTCCGGCCGACCACGTCGGTGGCCAGGTCGACTCTATCAGCCGTGTCCTGGCTGTCCGGGAAAACGGCAATCGGCTGGCCGGCGGCGATGGGGCCCAGGATGGGAATGCCCCGAAAACCGCTGCCTCCCAGGTCTACCAGGCGAATACCCCGGGAGACTTCCTTGTTGCGCTCGATGAGACCGGCATCAACCAGCTTATTCAGGTTGTAGTTGACGACCGACGTCGAGCTGATGCCTACATTATGGCCGATCTCTCGAATGGTGGGGGGATATTGGTTCTCTGCCAAAAACTGCCGGATGAATTCGATCATCCTGGCCTGGCGCTCTGATAGATTCACGATGGCCTCCGATTCACTGCTGTTCGCCCGGCGATTACCCGTAGAATATCTGTTCGCTGTCATTGTACCACGAACGCCCGTTCTATGTCAAATTCCCAAATTATCCCAAGAACGTTTCCCAAGTCCCCACATGTAGAAATGGTACAGTACCATGCGCCATTTCTCTGATCTGCGTTTGTCTGCGGTTATGGGTTTTTGATTTCAAGGTACTAATTCCTGATCCGGCGGCCCAGACGATAGAGCCTGTAGCCGGCAGATGACAGTGTCAAATCCCACGCGCCGGTCATGCGCACAATCTGGCCGCCAAACCCCTGTTTGAAGCGATAGACGCCCCACAGGTCACCTTGTTGATTGACGTAGTTTGTGGACCATTGTTCAGGGTCAACGCCGATCTCATCAGGAATACCCCAGAAGTCGTAGATCGAACAGTCCTTGCCGGCGGCCCACTGCATGCCCGCCCACTGCAAGGCATGATTTGGCATCCGTTTGCGCTCTCGATTGCTGCTGGCTCCCCACATGTACCAGCTCTTGCCACCCAGGGCGAAGAGGACGATTGCTGCCAGGGGTTGCCCTTCGAACTCAGCCAGCAGCCAGTTCGATTGGCCGACCGGCTCAAAGAGCTCAAAAGCCGTCTCGTAGTAGGTCGGATGGTGCACGGGAAAACTATCTCGCAGGCTGGTTTCCTCGTTCATCGCATGAAAACGGGGGAAATCCTCCCTTGTCATCGATCGAACGACGACCCCCTTGCGGCCGGCCAGGCGCACGTTGTAGCGCCACTTTTGTTTCATATTGGCCAGCACAGCGTCCTGGCCTTCAGACAGATCGATCTGAATGGTGCTTCGAGGCTGCACCGGATGTCCGCGCCGGAAGCCATAACTCCCCAGCAATAGATCTGTCACTGGCCCATCGGCGATATCGGGCTCAATCTTCAGCAGGAACGCGCTGTGTGGGCGAATCACCTCCTGCACAGCCGTCAGCAGCGGCCGAACCTGGCTGACGTCATGCCAGTCGACGATCGGCCCCTTCGGAACATAGGCAAGGGACTGGCCCCACGGCATCTTGCGCAACAGCACCTGGGCACCGGCGATTAGTTCTCCCTTGCGGGCAAGCGCCACCCGTTCCGACTGCCATCCAAATCGTTCCTTGAGCGCAGCCCACCGGCTGGTCTGCAACAGGTGGCCATCAGGATGCTTCGCGACGAAGTCATCCCAACGCTGGATTTCAGCAGCATCGGTCTGCGTAGAGAGGATTTCCAGGGCAGCCATGATGCCGTGCATGATAACATTCTAATGGTCAATTGCCAATTGCCAATCGTTAATTGTCAATCATCGACCATTGACAGTTGACAATTGCCCGTTGACCATTGATAATTGCATCAATGACCCTTTATCTGTTGCTTCTGGCTGTAGCCATCCTCCTAGCCTTGATTCTGACTCCCCTGGCCGGTCGGTTGGGCCACCGGTTCGGCCTGGTGGATCGCCCGGGTGGCCGTCGGGCCCATCGTGGCGTGATTCCACGCACAGGTGGAATCGCGCTTTATGCCGCCTTTGTCGTTACCATCCTGATCGCACTGCGCTTGCCAGAGAATTGGCTACCCATCTCCAGCGATCCCGACGAAACAACGCGGCTGTTGGGTCTTCTTTTGGGTAGCACCTTTGCATTTGTCATGGGCCTGGTCGATGACTGGCGGGAACTCAGTTGGCGGGGACAGATTCTGGTGCAGTTGAGCGCGGCAGGTATCGCCATTGTCACGCTGATATTCATCGAACGGATCAACAACCCCTTCGCCGTCGACGCGCAGATCATCTTCCCCGATCTGATCGTCTGGGCCCTGACCACCTTCTGGTTTCTGGGAGCCATGAATACCGTCAACTGGCTGGATGGCCTGGATGGATTGGCAGCCGGTGTGGCCGCGATCCTCTGTGCGGTTCTGGTCCTGCACATGCTGTTTCGAGCGGTGCCACCCCAACTCTCAGTGGCGATTCTGCCGCTGGCATTGTTGGGTGCTACCCTGGGCTTTTTACCCTGGAATTTCCATCCGGCCCGGGTGTTCATGGGCAGCAACGGATCCTATTTCCTGGGCTTTGCCCTGGCCGCGCTGGGTATTATTGGAGGCGCCAGAATGGCAACGGTCCTGATGGTGCTGGGATTGCCCATTGTGGATGTAGCATGGTTGATCTGGCGCCGCTGGCGGCGGGGGGTCTCGCCAGGCGAGGGTGGACGGGATCATCTGCATTTTCGCCTGCAGGATCTGGGTATTGGGCAGCGGCAAATCGTCCTGGGGTATTACGCTTTCTGCGCAGCCTTTGGACTGCTGGCTCTCAGCATCGGCCCTCGCATCTACAAGCTCCTGGCATTGATGGGGATGGGACTCGTAGTCCTGGCCGTGCTCTGGTGGGCAGAGCGCCAGGAGATCGCGCAGACAAACAGCCCACCGTAGCGCCTCCGGAAACTTCCGCCCGCCACAGTTTCTCTAACACTGCTCAAACACTTCGCTAATATTCCTCTAACACACGGCTGGTATACTGATTACACAGTGTGGAGATGCGATAATGCGCCATCGCCACGCTTTTCCACCCGCCAACTGGCGATCGATCGCCAGTTGCACCGCAAAACAAAAAATTATCCGAACAGATAAAAATAGGAAGAAGTTAAGAGGAGTATTTAAAGATGAGTAAGATTGTTGGTATCGATCTGGGTACAACCAACTCGGTAGTCGCCATCGTCGAAAACGGCGATGGGGTAGTTATCCCTAATGCCGAGGGCGGTCGCACGACCCCCTCCGTGGTCGCATTCACCAAGAACGGCGAGCGGTTGGTGGGCCAGACGGCCCGGCGCCAGGCCGTGGTGAATCCAGAAAACACCATTTCCAGCATCAAGCGCTTCATGGGTCGACGAGCCGATGAGGTCGCTGATGAGCCTGTATCGTTTGAGATCAAGGAAGGTCCCTCGGGTGACGCCCGGGTTCACATTCCACTGAAAAACAAAACCTATTCGCCGCAGGAAATCAGCGCCATGACCCTGGGCAAGCTCAAGGCCGACGCCGAGGCTTACCTGGGTGAACCGGTCACCCAAGCAGTGATCACGGTTCCGGCCTACTTCAACGACAGCCAGCGCCAGGCTACCAAGGATGCTGGCAAGATTGCCGGCCTGGAAGTCATGCGCATCATCAACGAGCCCACAGCCGCAGCCCTGGCCTACGGACTGGACAAAAAAGAAAGTCAGACGATCCTGGTCTTCGACCTCGGTGGCGGTACCTTCGATGTCTCAGTTCTGGAGGTTGGCGACGGTGTGGTCGAGGTTAAGGCCACTGCGGGCGACACCCACCTGGGTGGCGATGACTACGACCAGTTGATCGTGAACTGGATCGCCGACGAGTTCAAGACGCAGGAAGGCATCGACCTAAAGGCCGATCGCCAGGCACTGCAACGGCTCAAGGAAGCGGGCGAAAAGGCCAAGATTGAGCTCTCCAGCACTATGGAGACCGAGGTCAACCTGCCCTTCATCACCGCCGATGCCGGTGGGCCCAAGCATCTTCAGATGCGGCTGACCCGCAGCAAGTTCGAGCAGTTGAGCGACGAACTGACCGCCAGGCTGCGCGCCCCCTTTGAGGCGGCGCTGAACGACGCCGACCTGTCGACCAGTGAGATCGACGAGGTGGTCCTGGTCGGTGGTTCGAGCCGGATGCCCATGGTTCAGGAACTGGTTCGAGAGGTTACCGGAGGCAAGGAGCCCCACAAGGGCGTCAACCCGGATGAGGTAGTCGCAGTTGGAGCAGCCCTGCAGGGCGGAGTCCTTCAGGGTGACGTAAAGGACATATTGCTCCTGGACGTAACGCCATTGACCCTGGGTATCGAGACCCTCGGTGGGGTGGCAACGCCCATCATCGAGCGCAATACTACCGTGCCAGTGCGCAAGAGCCAGACTTTCAGCACCGCTGAAAACAACCAGACGGCTGTGACCGTTCAGGTGCTGCAAGGCGAGCGCCCGATGGCGTCTGACAACGCCAGCCTCGGCCAGTTCAACCTTGAGGGCCTCCCGCCTGCGCCCCGCGGCCTGCCGCAGATCGAAGTGACCTTCGACATCGATGCCAACGGCATTCTGCATGTCAGCGCTCAGGACAAGGCCACCGGCCGGGAACAAAGCGTAACTATCACTGCGTCCACAAACCTGGACAGCGCCGAGGTGGATCGCATGGTCCGGGAAGCCGAGATCAACAAGGCTGCCGATGACCGGCGCCGCGACCTGATCCAGGCCCGCAACGAGGGTGACAGCCTCGCCTACAGCGTGGAGCGAACCCTGCAAGAAGCGGGAGACAAGGTCGATAGCGCGGATCGCCAGGCGCTGGAACAGTTGGTCGGTAACTTGCGCCAGAGTCTGGACGGCGAAGACGTGACGGCAATCCGCAGCGCGATGGAGCAGCTTCAGCAAGCCAGCTACCGGCTGAGCGAGCAGTTGTATGCCACTCCCGAGGCCGCTAACGGCGCAGCCGCCAACGGGACGAACGGACACAACAGCCATGCGAACAATGGCCAGCCTGAATCGGACGACGTTGTCGAAGGTGAGTTCCGCTCGGTCTAAACTGAATTGATACCTGCCGGGACGGTCGATGATCGTCCCGGCAGGATGAACATCGAGTTTCGGGGCTGTGGGTCGTTTTCCTGTCGAGTAGTATCGGGAAACGAGCCGCGGCCCCGTTTTTAGTCCACACTGAAGCATCCCGGCAGACTCGATTTGTCAGTTACGCAACTGTTCATGTCGCCCAAACGTAAGGATAATGTCTGGCGGGAGCAGTTTTGCTATGATATAATGGTTGAAGATGATTGATCGCAAGATCAGCTATTGCGTAGAGAAGAGGTAAATGATGTTCTTTTTTGATCCGGTATATTTTTTGATGTTGATACCGGCGTTTCTCCTGGCCCTGTGGGCGCAGTCCAAGGTAAAATCAACCTACAAAAAGTACCTGCAGGTCCCCAATGCAAAAGGAATCACCGGTTTGCAGGCCGCCAACCAGCTGATGGCGGCCCAGGGCCTTCACCTGGATGTGGAAGGCACTCCGGGAGAACTTTCGGATCATTACGATCCCAGGAGTAAAACGCTGCGGCTGTCGCCCGGCGTCGCCAATCAAGCTTCGGTGGCATCGGTTGCCATTGTGGCCCATGAGCTTGGCCACGCCATGCAGGACAAGACTGGTTACATGCCGTTGAAGTTGCGCGGCGCTATCGTGCCAGCGGTGCGACTCAGTCCAATGATCGCCTACGGCCTGTTTTTTGCAGGAATGATGTTTGCCAGTACCACGCTGTCCAATTTGGGCATTGTTGTCTTTTCGCTGACAGTCGTTTTTGCCCTGATCACGCTGCCGGTCGAGTTTAACGCCAGCCGTCGTGGCCTCACTATGCTGGAGAGTTATGGCCTGCTGGACAATGCAGAGATGAAAGGGGCCAAGTCGGTACTGCAAGCAGCCTCCCTGACCTATGTGGCGATGGCCGTCCAGTCTCTGCTTACTCTGGTCTACCTGTTGGGCCGTCGCAGGCGATAGAGGAGGTCTGAGAAAATCATTGTCGATGCACCAGCACGGACATTTGCCTGGAACATGTTTTCAGCAAATGTCCGTTCGCTATTTTTCCAGGTTTAGAGGAGTTAGTACATGCAGTCCAACCAACGTGGCCCGGTTCTCGTTATTGCCCTCCTGGCAGGGTCCATCTTTCTTTGCCTGTGCCTCGCCGTCGGTGCCGTAGCCGTTGGCCAGATGGCCAACAACATGGTCGCGGCGCCGCCAGCGCCGGTCCAGATCAACCGGCTTCCTACTTCCACCCCTCCGGCGGCAAAAACGAACCAGCCCGCAGCGACGCCCAGCATCAACACGCCGGTTGAGCCTGCAGTTAACGCCCCATCGGTGATTATCGAGGTGGAACCCGGTGCGGATGTCGAATCACAGATTCTTCGAGCAGTCTATCGCAAGGTGAATCCATCAGTCGTCAAGGTCGTCAGTCTCGGCAATGGGCAGCTGGGCGGCATGGACGAGGACGAGCTTTTCCCCCAGGGCCAGGGCTCCGGTTTCGTCTGGGATGCTTCCGGGTTGATCGTGACCAATGCCCACGTGGTCACCGGCGCTGACGGCGTTCAGATTGTCTTTCTCGACGACCGTGTCACCATAGGCCAGGTGTTGGGAGCCGATCCAAACAGTGATTTGGCGGTGATCGAGATCAATCCCGAGGGTTTCAATCTGCAGGCTGTCGAGCGAGGCAACATCGATGACGTACAGGTTGGCGATCGGGCAATTGCCATCGGCGCGCCCTTCGACTTCGCGGGCTCCATGACCTCGGGCACCATCAGTGGCCTTGGTCGAAGCATTCGCTCTTTGAACATGCGATACACCATTCCCGAGGTAATTCAAACCGATGCGCCTATTAATCCGGGCAACTCCGGTGGACCGCTGCTGAATTCACGGGGCCAGATCATTGGCATCAATGCGCAGATCCGCACCGAAGGAGACATCCGGGCGAATTCAGGGGTAGGCTTCGCTATTCCAATCTATATCGCCGAAAGGGTCGTGCCGGCCCTGGCCGCCGGGACCACCTACGAACACCCCTTCATTGGCGTCTCCGGTCAGACTTACTCACCAGAATGGTCGGATGCCCTGGGCTTTTCCCGCGACGTCAAGGGGGCTTATGTCACCGAAGCTCTTGATGGCTACCCGGCAGACCTGGCCGGTCTGGTGGGAGCCCACAACGACACCGATGTTGTCATCGGTATCGATATGTTGAGCGGTGAACCGGTCCACCTTCGCTCCGGCGGCGACCTGATCACTGGCATCAATGATCGTCCCGTCGAGCGCTTCGATGATTTGCTGATCTACCTGTTCCGCTTTGCTTCCCCAGGTGACGTGGTTCAGTTGACTACACTTCGGGCGGATGGCTCTCAGGTCGTGATACCGGTGGAATTAGGAGTGCGCCCCGGCCGGTAGCACCTTTATCGGGACCGGGAATCAAACGGCGAGGCTGACCTTCATGACCAGCCTCGCCATTCTTTTTTGCATCAATGAGGAACGGAATCAGTTTCCTAAACAGATTCCACGATCAAGCTTACGTCCCGATAGTTACGACCCTCTTCGATAAGCATCACAGGGATGCCCTTCCGAATCGGGTAGCGGTAGCCGTTGCGGGGATTGATGAGCCATTTTCCATCCTCGGAGAGCACCAGAGGACCTTTATCCTCGGGACACACCAGGATGTCCAGGAGTTCCGGACTCACCTCGCCGCCCAACTCGCTTTCATCGAACGCCTGCAGATCGGCGGAGTCCAACTCATCGGCCATCGGGGCTGGAAGGGCATCGTCCGGTTGATCCAGAATCTTCTTAACCACGATGGCAGCGCCACCGATCACTGCCATGACAGCGAAAATCTTGAGTAATCTAATCATTATCCTGCTCCTTCAGTGACTGCCGGGCCTGTGAATGGATGCCCAGTCAAATGCTTTCGTGTTGCCACGCCATGTGCCAAACGATCTGCCGAATACAGGATTGACCATGTAACGGTCACGCCGCAGGCAAGTGGCTGTATATTCATGCTACCACATGCTGTCGGGCTTGTCCAGTGCCGTAGAATGCCAACCGGAATCATGCAGTTTCCATGCCCTGAAGGAGTAGGGTACCAGAGTGCAAATCCCATAGGACGGAATCCGTTATGGAAAGCTTTCAGTTAGCAAACAGAATTGCTGATTTTCTACACAGAGAGGGATTATCGCTGGCACTGGCTGAGTCATGTACCGGTGGTCTTGTTGGAGATCATATTACCGATGTGCCCGGCAGTTCCGAGGTTTTCCTGGGCGGAGCCATCGTTTACAGCAACCAGGCGAAGATGACCTTGCTGGGCGTACACGCAGCAACTTTGGATGCCCGGGGCGCCGTTAGCCCCGAGTGTGCTGCCGAGATGGCTCTGGGCGCACGCCGGCTCTTTGAGACCGACCTGGCTGTAAGTGTCACCGGAATCGCCGGTCCGGGCGGCGGCACGGAAGACAAACCCCTGGGCTTAACCTTCCTGCACCTGTCGGCGCCCGACGCAGAGATCGGTAGAAAAGCAGTCTGGAAGGGTAACCGCCGGGCAAACAAGCTCAGTTCAGCCCGGGAAGCGCTCCAGTTACTGTTGGATTATCTGGAGGCGCGGCAAAACGACGAGCCAAACCGCTGATTACGCAGACCTTCGCCGATCTTTTTTGGATTGATCAGCGCAGATCAGCGTTCATCTGCGACCCAACAAGCGCACGGACAAGACTTTTCAAACAGTTTCTCAAGCGCACAATGTGTTTTAACGACAAAGGATCCATGATGTCGCAAGAGCAATTCATCGACGAACCGGTGACGACCCAGGCTCGGTTTCTTCCCGACGGCAGGGTGCGCCCCACCGCCTTTGTCTGGAGAGGACAAACCCGCTACGTGACAGGGCTGGGACGCCGCTGGACCGAGGAAGAGCAGGGCACTCACTGGCAATGCTTTCTGGCCCAGACCGCCAGCGGCGACACAGTGGAGCTGCGCTGGAATATGGACAGCCAGCAATGGCGCCTGCGCCGGGCCTGGTGGCGTTCTGTGATGACATAAGCTTGTTTAAGAGGACTTTGGTGATTCATCCCCTCTCTGGTATCATACCCACGTGTTTTTCGGTCAATGACAGAGTGAATGGAGGTTCGGGTTTTGAATAAGTGGTCTCCCAATTCCAGCAGGGTGAAATGACGGGGTCATTCTGGCCTCTCGTGGCCGCAAGCCTGGCCTGGCTGGTTCCTGCAGGACTCGCCTTGATTGCCATCGCCGGCGCTGCTCCGCAGCGTGTATGGCGCAGTGCCCTTGGGGCCATTGCCGCTATTAGTCTGGGAGTTCTGGCCTTTTTCCTCGCGGGGTTCGCCATCGCGTTCGGAGGTATTGGCCTGATTCAGCCAGATGTGGCCGGATTCGATGAGCTGGTCTGGGAGTGGTCTCTGATGGGATCGGAGTGGGGGCCTCAATGGGGCACGGCGGGCCTCGCTGGCTGGGCCCTGGCTAAAGCTGCAGCCACACCGGATGCCTACAATCTCTTTTTCAGCCAACTCCCCTGGGTGGCCACCGCCACCATGATCCCCCTGATCGCCCTGCGCGGCCGGACTGCGGTACTCAGTTCCTTGCTGGGTGGCATTCTTGTTGGCGGGCTGCTCTATCCCCTGGCCACCAATTGGGTATGGGGTGGCGGTTGGCTTGCCAACCTGGGTTACACGGCCAACCTGGGACATGGCTTTGTCGACTTCGCCGGCGCCGGCACGGTACATCTCGTCGGAGGCGCGGTGGCCCTCGCCGGACTCTTGACCATGGTTGACCGGCGCGCTGGCAAGCCGGCCGAACCGACGAGAGGGGTCAACCTGCCCCCAGTCCAACTACCCGTTTTGGCTTCCGTAGGTGCCTTTCTTGTGCTGGCCGGCAGTGTAGCCTGGAGCTGGGCAAATCCCTTGCTCAACGAAAACACATTGTGGTCCAGCCGCGGCGCAGTGAACGTGATCCTCGTTGCCCTTGCCGGCGCATTGTTACCGTTGGCCTACACCTGGTTTGTGGCAAATCGCTCCGATGCGCTGATGGCGGCGCGCGGGCTGGCGGCGGGAGCGGTGGCTGGTGCGGCGATCGGACCATTTGTGGCCCCATGGGCAGCGCTGGTGCTCGGTGCGGTCGTTGGCCTTCTGGTGCCACTGCTAACCTACCTTGTCCGTGAGGTGCTGCGGGTTGAAGATGATACCGGAATCCTGCCGGTTCATCTGACAGGTGGCCTGGCAGGATTGATTGCTCTCGGATTCCTGGCGGATGGCCTGACCGGTCGCGGGTGGAACGACGTTGGCGTCGCCAGTTATCTCGGCGTTGCCGGGCAGGGCGTTACCGGTCTTATGGTCGCCGAAGGCATGCAATCGGATTGGCCAGGTCAAATGCTGGCACAACTGCTTGGCATGACGGCCCTCTTTTTGGTGCCTTTCCTGGCAGCGACCCTGGTGTTTGGCCCGCTGGCCGTGCTCATAAAAGGGCTCGACCAGAGGCCTCGCTCCGGGCAGAGCCCAACAGTTGAACCGGCAATGCAGGCCACGACAATCAGCGTTGCCGATCTGCAAACAGCCGACAACCCAACCGAGTTTCAGTCAGATCACGATGAGATTCATTCGTCCGTTCACCAGTAGCCTGCTCCTGGGGTGCCTTGTCCTCGTGCTGTCATCCTGCGTGCTCCAGGAGCCGGCAGTGATGCCGACTTCTGCACCTGAACCCACCCCCACGCCGATCATCATCATTCAGACTCCCACTCCGGTATCCGACCTGGATGTGGCAGAGCGACGGATCATCGAGGTCTATCAGGAAGTCAATCCTGCGGTCGTCCACATCACGGCCCAGCTCCTGCGGCCCGACTTTTTCTTTGGCGTCCATCCCCAGGAAGGCACCGGTTCAGGGTTCGTCTTCGACAGGGATGGGCACATTATCACCAATTACCATGTGGTCGAGAATGCCAGTGAGATCATGGTCAGTTTTCACGAGGGCATGGATCTGCCTGGACAGATTATCGGTACTGATCCACCCAACGATCTGGCAGTGCTTCAAATCGATCAACTGCCGCCCGATGTCGAGCCGATCCCTCTGGGAGATTCTGGCGAGCTTCAGGTAGGGCAGCGCGCAATCGCAATCGGCAATCCCTTCGGCCAATTTGAAAGGACCCTGACGGTTGGCGTCATCAGTGCTGTCAACCGTACCTTGATTCTGGATGAGGAACAGGTACTGCGGGGAGTCATCCAGACCGATGCCTCCATCAATCGGGGCAACTCTGGCGGGCCCCTGTTGGACAGCAGCGGACGGTTGATCGGGATCAATACTGCGATCTTTTCTCCCAGCGGGACCTCAGCGGGAGTAGGGTTGGCGATTCCTGTCAACAAACTCAAGCGGGTCGCGCCAAGTTTGATTGCCGATGGCAACTACCCCCACCCGTGGCTCGGTATCGAGCGTTTGGGCTACCCGTTGTTTCCGGAACTGGCACAAGGACTGAAGCTGCCGGTAGAGCGGGGATTGTTGATCGCCCAAATCTTTCGAAACAGCCCAGCGGTGCGGGCTGGCATTCAAACAGCGACCGATGAAGTGATTTTTGGCAGGCGGCGTCTTCTAATCGGCGGCGACATTTTGACCGATATCGACGGTATTCCTCTGACAAGCTGGGAAGACCTCGAAGCCTATCTGGACGAAAAAACTGAAGTGGGGCAAACGATAACATTGACACTCTGGCGCCAGACCGAAAGGCTGGAGATCAGGGTCGAGTTGGACGAGGAGCCGATGTAGCTGATGACCAAGAAGTTTTGGGATATGAAGCGCCGCAATATCCTGTGGCTGTGCCTTTTGATTGGCTCGATTGTGACCTTGCTCCTGCTTCCACGGCTGGGAACGGCGCAGGACAGGGGTCCGGTATACGTCATCGATGGCGACCTTCAGGATTCCCGGGGTGAACCGGTCGAAGGGGCCGAGATCAAGCTTATGCTGCCCGGGGAAGAGGAAACGATCGCGGAGGCGGAAAGCCAGAAAAACGGCCAGTTTGAACTCATCTTCGGTGAGGAACATCTGAGATCACTGGCGGGTGCGACCGTCGCCATCGAACGGCCTCACTTCCGATCCGTCACATACATCCTGACCTCAGAGGACGTCGACGACCTACAGATGGATGGGTTCTTTGTTCTGCCAGCCCAGGAAGGTGGTCTGCAGCGCCGTATTACGCCTGCCTTCTGGATCGCGGGCCTGATCTTCATCTCAGTGTTGCTGATTATCGCTACAGAACGCCTGCACAATGTTCTGGCAGTCATGGCAGGTGTGGCTGCCGTGTTGTTCGTGAGCTATTTTGGCCGGCTGCTAAGCCCCGACCTTTTCATCTTCAATTTCGAGCGTGCGTTGGATTTTATCGACTGGGAGGTGATCTTCCTGGTCATGGGTATGATGATCGTCATTGCCGTGATCGAACGAACCGGCATTTTTCAATGGGTGGCCTATCAAGCCTATCGCATCAGTCGGGGACGAGCGTGGCTCCTGGCACTGATACTGATGATCTTCACCGGAATCGCTTCGGCAATGCTGGACAACGTGACCACGATGTTGCTCATGACACCGATCACGATCCAGATCGCCCTGGGCCTGAATCTCAATCCACTTCCCCTCCTGTTGCCACAGGTCTGGGCCTCCAATGTCGCAGGCATTAGCACCCTGATTGGCACGCCTACCAACATCTTGATCGGCTCCTACGCCGACATCTCATTTTCCGACTTCATGATCAACCTGACACCTGGTGTGATCATGGCCATGACCGTGCTGATCCTCTATGTGCTGATCGTCTATTGGAAAGACCTCAAGGGACCCACCGCGACGCTTACACCGGAACTGCAGGCTCGTCTTCAGGAAAATGCGCGAATTCGCCAGCCTGAGGCATTGCGCAAAGCCCTGATAATCGGCGCTTTCATGATGCTGATGTTCCTATTCGGCGAGGCCCTCCACCTGGTACCAGCAGTGACAGCCGTCGTCGGTGCCACGGCACTGCTGATCTGGATCCGCCCCAACATCGAAGAGATGATCGAAGCAGTGGATTGGACCACCCTGGTCTTTTTCATGATGTTGTTCATCATGGTGGGCGCGATCGAGGAGGTGGGTTTGATCGGCGGCATTGCTGAGTTGATCGGCGATCTGGTGGGAACGAATCTGACCCTGGCAATGATCCTCATTGTCTGGCTGGGCGCCATCATTTCAGGGCTGATCGACAACATTCCGTTTGCGGCTGCCATGCTGCCCGTGGTGGGCTACCTGAGCTCCCAGATCCCCGGCGCCGCCGAAAGCAAAGCCCTGTTTTATGCGCTATCGGTCGGTGCGGCCTTTGGTGGAAACGGCACCTTGATCGGCGCCTCGGCCAACCTGGTAACGGCTGGCATCAGCGAACGAGCGGGGTTCCCAATCACCTACGGTACTTTTTTGCGCCGTGGTTTCCCTGCAATGATCGTAACAGCAGCGGCCGGCACTGTCTGGCTGCTCATTCGCTTCTAGAAGGGCGAGACTTCCTATGGAACACATAGTCTGCGCAGCTCGCGGGGGGCCGGGTAGCCGCCCGGCAATCGAATTGTCTATCAGTCTGGCACAGGAAAACGATGCTCGTCTGACCTTTCTCTACATTGTCGACTGCGACTTTCTGGGACACGCGATCCTTGCCAGTTCCAGCATAATTCACCAGCAGTTGCGGGAGATGGGCGAATTCATCATGCTCAAGCTGCAGGCGGAGGCGGCCAGCCTGGGTGTCGAGGCGGATTTCGCCATCGAAGAGGGCACGGTGAGAGAGGGGATCCGTCATTTCGTCAACGAATCGGGGGCCGACACGGTCGTGGTCGGACGTCCAGCACGGGAGAAAACGGCAGATGTTTTTGACTCCGACAGCCTCGTGCAGTTTTCGGCCTTGCTGGAGGCCGAAATCGGCGTTCGCGTGATCCTGGTCGGCCCTGACGATATCCACCTGTCGGCCACCGGCCCCGACTAGCAGTGGGTTCCCAGCGGGATTGCGGCCGGAGGCTACTCGACAGCGTCTGATACCTGGCATATAATCAAGTTATGCAACTGTGGCTAAAACGGGTTTTACTGGTTATCGTCCTCGGGGTTTTGATCTATCTGAGCGTCCAGTATCACGAACCGATCATCGAACTGGTCAGCGACCAGGAGCGCATTCGCGACTGGTTGGCCGATCTGGGCCCATTGGGGCCAATGGGCTTGATATTTCTGAATGCCCTTCAGGTGGTGATCGCTCCCATCCCTGGCAATGTGATGCAGGTGATCGCCGGGTATCTCTTTGGATGGTTGCCTGGAACGATTTACAGCATTATCGGTATGGCCTTGGGAGGAATCCTGGCCATGAGTCTGGCACGGGTATTTGGCCGGCCGTTGGTATACAAGCTGGTGGGCGAGAAGCGGACAATGCGCTGGGAAGAGGTAACCCACCTGGATTCGCTGACAGTTTGGGTTATCCTCATGCTTGGCATCTTCGGCGATATACCCTTTTTCATCGCCGGGCTGACAACGCTCCCAATTTGGAAAATCATCGGTGTCGCAGTATTGGTTCGAGCACCGTCGGTACTCATTTCTACGGCCATAGGAGCCGGTGTCATCGACTGGCGTTCGCCATGGGTCCTGGGCTCAGTCGTACTGATGGTGCTCGTTGCCCTGATCGCCGTTCGCTACCAGGATCGTATCGAACAATGGGTGGACCGGACGGTTCTGGACCGGGTATTGAAACAAGCCTCAAAGGCTCCCATTGAGGAGGCAGTGGCCCAATTGGAGGCGCCCCAAACGCCTGGGAAAACGACAGAATAACATGCAACCAACGATTGATCACAGAGCAGCGGCAGAACAGGAAAACAAGGTATTGCTGATCACCGCGGGCGGACTTGGCTGTTTTTTGTTGCTCTGCATCATCTTATCCGCGTTGATAGTCCTCGCAGCACTGGTCTGGACACTGGAGGGCAACCTGGGTCCTTCCGGCAATAGCCTGGAGGGGGTTGGCCAGTTCCTGGCAATGCTGGCAGAACTGTCCGAAACACGTGTAGTATGATGAAAACCGTTGCCGGTTTGCTTCTGGTCCTCATTTCCCTGGTTTTTCCCGGTGTTTTCACCGCCGAGGGTAGTGATCTTCATCAGGAAACCTGCGACGGTGAATGGTACGTCGTTCAGCTCGGCGATTCCTGGTCCCGCATCGCCGAACGCGCCGGTCACACGGTGACTGAACTGAAGGAGAGTAACCCTGTAGCCGCAGGTCACCCTCAAGGATGGCTATTCGTGGGCCAGCAACTGTGCATTCCCAGACGGGACGGAGAATCCAGCGGCATCTGGATCACAGTTCGCCGGGGAGACTCATGGTCGGTTCTGGCGGCGCGCTATGGTGTCAGC
Organism: Chloroflexota bacterium; assembly: GCA_034717495.1. Taxonomy (NCBI): domain Bacteria; kingdom Bacillati; phylum Chloroflexota; species Chloroflexota bacterium. The sequence continues at coordinate 122,121 of JAYELL010000076.1, forward strand.
GTATGGGCACTGCAATCGGCAAACCCCAACATGGTTCGTCCCAGCCATGTGCTGCGTCCCGGGGACAAAATCTGGATACCTGCGTCAGCCATCAACCTGACTGACGTGGTCTGTCCCGAATCGCTGGAGGATCTCCCGGCTGTGTCGGCAAAGGTGTTGACCAAATCGGGTGGTGTGCTGGAGATTCTTCGCAGCTTTCTGGTTCAATGCGGCGCCATCACTGCGGACACGGGCACCGTCGAGGCGGCGCCCCTGCGCGGCAACGAAACGCCTGAAGTCGTAGTTATCGGTGTCGATCCGACCACGGGGAATGGCTCGCCAGTGGGCGTATTGGCCGTTCTTGGCGCCGATGAAACGGGTTGGCGGGCGATCTTTCAATCCGGCGTGGCCGCCGGCCTGACATTGCAGCAGGTTGGGGACATCAATCAGGACGGACATGACAACCTGTCCTGGAGCGATACAACTTGCAGTGCTGAGGCCTGTTTCACCACGGTTCACCTGCTTTCCTTCGTCGATGGCGAATTCCAGGAATGGATCGGCGACGGCACTACCATGGCTGAGGCCACTGTGGCCTTTCAGGATGTCGGAGAAGATGGTACGGGCCAGGAATTGATCCTGACGGGTGGCATCATCGATTCGCTGTGGGCCGGGCCCCAGCGGGCCGTAACCAACACATGGGCATCACTGGCGGGCGATCCATACATCCTGACGGGCCGGGAATACAGCGATTCCTATTGCCTTTATCATCACATTCGAGATGCTAACGACTGGCTTTGGGGCGGGTGGGCGGACAACTTCGAGAAAGCGATTGCCTCCTACCGCACCGCCGTCGACGATCCTGCTCTGGTGGCCTGCTGGATCTGGCCGCGAGAGGTAGAAGTTCTGCGCGCATTCGGCCTTTATCGACTGGCAGCAGCGCACGCCTACGCCGGTCAGATGGATTTGGCAGCCCAGGTAGTCACCGAACTGCACCAACGCTATCCGGAAAGCAACTACAGCCAATTGGCTTCCATTTGGTGGCTGGCCTACGAGATGACTGGGGATGACACGGCAGCCTGTGCAGCAATCACCGCCTACGCCAGAAAACATCCGGACGTCTGGCAGCCGTTGGCCAATTTTGGCTACGCCAACCCCGCGCTTTCGGCAGAACTCATCTGCCCGGTTGTTCCGGAAGAGTAATGACGAAGATGTCTAGGATGGCATGCATCACGGCCGTTCTTTTTACATCGAGATCGGATCGTTGCACGAGGCAGGCAGTTCCACCGGTGTTTCGGTGTTGACAGCAGTCAATTCTATCTGCACGTCGAAGTCCCCCTTGAACTTGAGGGGCTCGTAAGCGCCGCTGTAGCTGCCGCGAAAAGCTAGCGGATAGCCGCCTTCTGCGTCGATATACAGGTCAGCATCTCTCGCTGACCACAATCCTTCGCCAAAGCTCCTTAGTTGCGGATCGGTGCTCTTTTTCGCTGCAGCAAGGAATGTTTCCCCGTTGATGACATAGTGCTTGACAGGTCGGTTGTTCAGCATTCCTTCGCCGAGCAATTTGCCGCGCGCCACGTCGCTGGTCGTCAGCATAGTCAGCAGGCTTTCCGGACTCATTTCATCCAGCACCGCAGTTGCGTCCGGGATATCTGGTTTGACGCAGATGGGGAAGAAGCCGTTGATGACAATATAGGCGCCTTCAGACACCTTATAGAGATCAACTTTGGAAGGCGTAAATAGACCTATCAGGGATCCACCCACCTTGGCAGCGATTCTTCCGAGCAGACTGCCCGACACAGTAATCCGGCTATTCTGGCCATTTACTGCCAACAGACCATTCAAGGTTCCCTGTGCTCGCTTGCCATTTATGAAACCATTTACCGAAAGCGCGACCGTCGCGTCGAGTGAGCTGAGATCAGCGATCGGGTTGAGCGGGATCATATCCTGGGAGTATGTAGAATTCATTGGTATTTGGTCCTCCAAATTTTGGGAAGTATATCACGCCTCCCCGGTTTTGGATATCCCACTATTGACAGGGTAGTGTATACGAATCGGTTGAAAGGACAGCATGACAGAATCTGCGTCGTTTACGAGTGGGCAACCCTCGGCCTGGCCAGATCGCTGGACTCCCGCCTTCCCCGCGTCCGCGAGGATGACTGCGGGAATCCAGCGTGTGAGCAACCTTATCCACCGAGCGAAGCTCTCATCCCGGTGCACCTGACGACCCAGACAGCACCGCGAGATGCTTCGCTGAGACACGTAAGCGAAGAGTGCGACCTGTTCTCCCGCTCAGCATGACGATTGATCGAACCCCTACCTTGCCTTTGCATATTGAGAATTGCTGGGACGGCCCACAGCCATTTGACCAAAATCGCGGTGCCCGTTAGAATGAAAATCCGGTCGATCGAGGTCAATTTGGCAGGCTGTCTGCAAATTGCTGAAAATAGAAGTCTGGACACACGATGAAATCTGGGAATCGATACCCCTGGTTGCTTTTAGGTGGGCTTGCCGCGGCGTCGGCCGGCCTGGTTTTGGTGGTCCGGCGCTGGATCCTGCGGCGGCGGCGACGCATCGAGCAGGTTTTGCCGCCGGCCTCCGAGGACCAAATTCGCACACAACGAATCGTCGACAGCATGACCGACGAGGTCATCCAGGCCTTCGGATTTCCCATCGACGGTTGGCAGCATCAGGTGTTGGGCCCCCTGCTTTCTCCCGCAGCCCGTTCCTTTGCCGGCATGTTGACCAGTCTCGACCGGTACACGGGTACAGAAGGACTTGGCGCGGCATTCGGGCGCCTGTTGCGCCTGTTCGTCAGTGATATCCAGGCCGTCGGGGCCGAGAAGATACCCCCGACCGGACCGGTCATGATCATTACCAATCATCCCGGCGCCTACGATGGCCCATCGATCGCCGCCAGCCTGCCCCGTGAGGATCTCCACATTGTAATCAGCACCGTGCCCTTTTTCGACGAGATGTCCCACGTCGAATCCCATCTGATCCAGGTAACCCGCGAGGCTCACGATGGCATGAGGGGAGTTCGCCAATCCATCCGCCATCTGAAATCGGGCGGGGCATTGCTCACCTTCGCCAGCGGAATCGTCGATCCGGATCCCGACGTGCTGCCGGGCGCCCACGAGGCATTGGAGGACTGGTCCCCCAGCATCGGTGTTATCTTGCGCAGGGTCCCCGAGACCCAGGTTGTCGTGACCATCGTCAGCGGCGTGTTGTCGCCTCGCTGGCTCACCAGCCCGATCGTCAAGATCCAGCCAGAAACCTGGAGACAACGCAAGCTGGCCGAAATCCTGCAGGTAATGCACCAGGTAATCTTTCCGGGAAGCCTGTTGCTGACGCCCCGAATCAGCTTTGCGTCGCCGATCACCGCGGCGGAGTTAAGTCCTGATGGCGATGCCAGGGAAATCCAGCGCCAGTTGATCGAGCGAGCCCAGGCGCTGTTGGTCGAGCACATGGCCTGGTCATCAACCAGTTCCATGGTATCTTGATCCTCTCCCCGTGACACATCGATCTCAATCGTCGGGGCTCTGAACGTGTACGCCGTTGAAGGTAATCTGAACGGACGTTTGCCTGCCGACTCTGCCCCAGCGATGGCGCAACACCTTCACCTGAGCTTCATAGCCCTGAATGTTTCCATCTCGGCGGCGCAGCCAGCGATCACGATCGATCAGCAAACGCAATGCGGCAGCCTGAGCCAGGTTGAACCCGGCGGGATAGTTGTGGGCTGAATCGGCCTCGCCGAAAAAGGGGGTCGTCAAAAAAAGCAGCACGCAGTGTTTGCCGTGCAGGGTCTGAAGCAAACGGCGTAACATGGCCGCAGTTGCCGACTCTGGCATCGCCTCCGTCAACAGTTCAGCCGTCGAGTCGAAGACGATCAGGGCAAAATGTCCGCCGGCAGTCAGATCGCCAATCAGGTTAAGTGCCTGGCGGGGATTGGCCGGCGTGGCGATCGACAGACGCGATAAATCGACCTTGCAGGCAGCCGCATAGGCAGGATCGAAGGTCTGAGCCAGGTCGATATAAACGCAGGGATGGCGCCGTTGGGTATGAGCCAGAACACGCAGGGCAAGGGTACGTTTACCCGACGTCGGTTGCCCGATCATCTCCGAAATGTGACCAAGAGGCAGTCCACCCTGGTGCCGGGCCTCCTGAACGTCAGTCCCAGAGTTGCCGCTGGTTGAGAGAATGCGATCGAGCGAGAGCAGCCCGGTGGGCAGGCAGGGAACAGCGGAGTCAGCAACTGAAGACTTTCCCTTGTGAATCGCCTGGGTACCCCACTTCTGCTGGATGGCCTGAACGGCTGCATCCAGGCGCCTCTTCCTTGCCACAAGCTTGCGTTTTTTGCTCAAGAAGAAGCTCCGGTACAATCTTTTTTAGAACATAAGTTCTAATTGATTATAACATGGAGCGCTTCAATGCAGCAAATGAAGTTTAGAGCTATGGGAGAAATCAGGGGATTATTGGAAGTCTGCCATCGTACGCTGCAACCAGGTCGATCATCAGATCCGCGTTAGCTTCCATGCCCTGGATCATCTTGAACTGCGTACGGCAGCGATCCAGGTTCTGTTCCGGATGTTGCACCTTGAAGTAGACATCGCCCAGGAGGTAGTCGGCCAGAAAGCGCATACCACATTCAAGCGTGAGCAGCCTGGCTGCAAAGGGAAGGTACTCGATTTCCAAAGGGATCAGAAAATCACCTGCAGTGTCCAGAAAACCCTCGACAATACGCTCGTAGATCGCCAGATCAAACGCCACTCTGGAGAGATCTGGTTCATCTTCGGCCGCAGTATTGGCCGCCGACCGCACCGCATCGCCAAAATCGTACAGGGCAAGCCCTGGCATGACGGTGTCCAGGTCAATGACGCAAACGGCTTCGCCGGTCAGATCGTCGATCATCACATTGTTGAACTTGGTGTCATTGTGGGTCACGCGTGCCGGCAAGCTCCCCGCCTCGAGAAGATCCACCAATACCGGCATCTCCTCTTGCCGACGCCTCACAAATTCGATTTCTCTTTGTACAGAGACTGCCCGGTTCCCGGGGTCCAGAGAGACCGCTTCGCTGAAAGCCTCGTAGCGTTTCGGGGTGTTGTGGAAATCGGGAATCGTCTCGTGGAGCTGGGCCACAGGAAAGTCGCTGAGCAACGACTGAAAGGTGCCAAATGCCCGGGCGGCACAGGTAACATGCCTGGGATTCTCCACCTGTTCATAGGATCGAGCCCCTTCGATGAACTGGAAGGCCCGCCAATAATCGTTCCCGGGTGTGACGTAGTGAGAATTGTCGCACACCGTCGGCACCAGATTGAGCGTCTCCCGTTCAGGGTCACCCCCGTCAGAGATGATCCTGGTTCGCAGATGCCGGGTAACCTGCACCATATTTTCCATGATGGCATCGGGATCGCGAAAGACCTGCTGGTTGATCCGTTGCAGGATATAGCGGCGATAACTGCCATCAGCCTGGCGGAACCCGACGGCGTAGGTATCGTTGATATGGCCAAATCCATAGGGAAGGCCGTCTGTCAGATCGCCCTCAAAGCGAAAATGAGCGACGATTTCAGGTAGGTCGGCTGTCATTTGGAGAGTCTATTCTGTGGTGCGGAACGGGGTTTGCCTTGACTGCCCCTCTGCGTGATGATGATCCTTCCTCCACCATTTGGGGCCGGCTTTCCCCCTGGGAGATGTTCAGCGATTATAACACAAGGGCGACACTTTCCGGAATCCCCGCCGGTCACCTTGAACGCCCCCTCTTGAAGTGAATTATGCGCCACGTTTGATCCAATTGCCACTTGCCACAATGCTACCTCCTGGGTAGAATGACACCCGGTGAATCTCGGGGAATCTTCTCGTCCCGGGAATCCGACGATTTCCATGCCAGGTCCAACTTTCGTGAGGTGAAACCAGTGAAAAAACAATCAGGACATTTGATAATTCTCATCATTATCTTCATTGCAGCCATGGCGATATTGCCGACCAATGCGTCGGCTGAATTCCCTTACCAGGAACCTGAACCTATCCAGGTCGCGACGAAATCAATCGAACCATTCGTTTTCATAGAGCCTGAGGGCCTGAGCGGGTTTAGCATTGATCTCTGGCAAGCCATTGCCGAAAATGCCGGGATCGACTACGACTATCTTGTGGTCGAGTCGGTCACCGATCAGCTTGATAGCGTTACCGAGGGTCCGGCTCAGGTGGGCATGGCTGCCATCAGCATGACCGAAGAGCGGGAGAGGTCGATCGATTACTCCCTTCCCTACTACAATTCCGGCCTTCAGATCCTGGTGGGAGAAAGTGAAGGCAACCTTCTCACCGATAGCCTTGGGGCACTGCTCTCACCAGATTTGCTGAAAGCTGTAGGCGCTCTCATTCTGCTCATGATAATCGCAGCCCACCTGATCTGGTTGATGGAGCGCAACAAGAACCCCGAGTTCCCCAGCGCCTACTGGCCAGGCGTCTGGGAAGGCTTCTGGTGGGCAGCCGTCACAGTGACCACCGTAGGCTATGGTGACAAGACTCCCATCGGGAAGTTGGGCAGATTGTTGGGAATAGCCTGGATGTTTGCCGGCCTTTTTATCATCGCCAATTTCACCGCCAATGTCGCCGCGCAAATGGCCGTCGAGAGACTGCAGGGAGCCATTCAGGGTCCTGAAGACCTGTATGGAAAGCGCGTAGCAACCGTTCAGGGCAGCACAGCGGCCAGCTGGCTGGAGGATAACTCGCTTTCCCATTCGCGAGTGGCAACCGTCGAAGATGCTTACCTGCTGCTGGAACAGGGAGAGACCGATGCCGTGGTATTCGATGCCCCTGTACTACAATACTTTGCCACGACGGAAGCTGGCAACCAGTTCCATGTAACCGGCCCTGTGTTCGAAAGGGAAAATTATGGCATCATCGTACCCGACGGCCACCCCTTGCGGGAGACGATCAACCGGTCCCTGCTTCGACTCATGGAGAATGGCACCTACAACACACTTAAAGCCAAGTGGTTTGGCAATGAGACGCAATCCTAGTCCAGTCTTCAACAGGAACTCAATCATGAGCAAACTGATCACAACTTTGGGCCCCAGAAATGCCAGTGAATTGGGCATGATCCTGCCCCACGAACACATCTTCGTGGACCTGCGTACCTGGGATCAACCCGGTTACGCTGAGGCCGAACCCGCCGAAGTCATCGAGCTAATGGCACCCGAGATTGCCCGGGCCCAGGCAGTCGGGATCACGACGATCGTCGAATGCAGCACGGTGGGCGTGGGCCGGCGCGCCGATATCGACAGGGTCGTATCGGAGGCAACAGGTCTGCCAATCGTCGTCCCCACTGGCGTTTACCGGGAACCCTGGATTCCCAACTGGGTTCACGCCGCCTCTGAAGAAAAACTGCGGGATTGGATGATCGAAGAGCTACAGGGGGAGATCCAGAACAGCGGTGTACAGGCGGCTTGGATCAAGATCAGCGCTGGTGATGATGGCTTAACCGATTGCGAAACCAAGGTCCTGCGGGCCGCGGCCGCGGCGGGGATGGCGACCAATGCCGTCATCGGCAGCCACACCATCCGCGGGCGGGTAGTGCGCGAACAACTGGATATCATCGAACAGGCAGGCTACCGGCCGGACCGTTTTATCTGGATCCACACCCAGGCTGAGCCCGATTTCGATCTTCATCTGGAGATGGGTCGCCGGGGCTGCTGGCTCGAATACGATGCCATCGGCAGCGAGCACTTCGGCGACCAGGACTGCGTTCGACTTGTTCAGCAGATATCTGATGCGGGGTTGGCTGACCAGTTGTTGCTCAGCCACGACCGGGGCTGGTACGATCCGGCCCTGCCGGGCGGTGGTACGCCTCTCCCGTACACCTACCTAAACATCGAGTTGTTTCCCCAGCTGCTGCAGGCTGGCATCAGCGAATCAGAGCTGAATCAACTGACTCAACTCAACCCCTTCCAGGCTTTCGCCCGCTAAATCCGAAGCTCTACCACATCTCCCTCATGCAGCACATGGTCCCGGCCTACCATCTGTCCATCGAAAACCCCTTCGCCCCATACCCGGGCCGACTTGAGGCCCTCAACGAAATCCTTGTGTACCTGGGCAGCAAACTCTTCGACAGTCCCGCCCCGCGTTAACACAAAGGGTGCCGTGAAATCAGGATCCTTTCCCGGTGGCTTCGAGTAGACCCGCATGAGCTCCAGCCGGTCATAAATGACCTGCTTCAATGTCTCAAGACTCGCTTCAACCTGCGTAGAGACAGGTGCAAAGTGCCACTCGTCCCCCAGCAGTTCGCGAAGCACCTCGCAATCCCCGGTCCCGTTGGCATCATCACATTTATTGACGACCACAACCATCGGTTTGAACACAACCCCTCGCGGGTTGTCCACCCGGTCGCGCTGGTGCTCCGAAACGATCTTTCGTTCCTGCAACAACGCGATGGTATCCTGGAACTGTTCGATGGGATAAGCCTGAAGATCGACGACGACCAGCAAGAGGTCGGCGTTCCTGATAAGATTCCACAGGTCGGCCTCGACAAAATCCCCGGTGACCGGCGGCGTATCGACCAGTTGAATCTGTACATTATCGACGAGCATCATGCCAGGCGAAGGAGTCCAGGTCGTATAGGGAGAGGGGGAAATGTGCGGCGAGGCATTGGTCAGCGCGGCCACCAGCGAGGATTTACCGACGTTGGGCGCGCCGATGATGGCAACTTGACTCGCCCCCTCCTTTTCCACCACAAAGGCGGAAACCTGCTTACTGACCCCTTTTTTGCCCTGAGCGGCCGACTTCAGCTTGGAAAGCCGTTTGCGCAGATCGGCTCTGAGCTTATCGGTGCCCTTGTGTTTGGGGATCGTGCTGATGAGATCCTCGAGGGTTGTTATCTTCGCCTCGGGGGTCTGAGCAGCTTTATAGTGCTCTTCGGCCTCGTAATATTCCGCAGGAAGATTGGTAGGCATGATGATGCTGGGCAGTCATCTCCAGCCTGAGGCGCAGAGGCGACAGTGTTTACGAGCGGCGCTGCGCCAGGCTGACGTAGTAGAGTAACTGCAGAATGCTGGTTAGCCATCTGGATCTAGCCTGTCGCAACGGACCACATCCGACTCTGGCAAGCACGACACTCGTGCCAGATTACCCTGAATTTTACGCTGACTCGCTGTTCTGTGCAAGTCTTGATCGGAAAAATGGATTCTTCGAGATTATCTGGTTTGAAACGGCGGGCACACAGAGCTTTCCATTTTGACACCAGTTGGGACCCGGGGTATCCTATGACATAGGGTAGGCGATTTGGTCTGCCTCAGGCGCTTACGGTATCAAGTTCGACAAGAAGCTTGTGGTGAGCGGTGCCCCGAGCTGTCCGACAGGTCCGCCTTTCGGCGTGTCGAGGGGCGAAGTCGAACCCATCCGTTTGGCAGGCATCGATCAGGAGCGTCACAGCCCGATGAACAACGTGCAATACTTCAGCTTGCCAACCGAATACGACCGGGACCAGCTGTTCCAGGATCTGCGGGAACGTTTCGATCTGCTCGTAGAGAAGCCATCTCTCGCGCAGTGGAGCCTCTACGACACTTTCGACTGGCGCCTCTTCCACCGTTCATTGAAGCTGGTTCGGGTGGCGGATGACTTTTTCCTGCGCGATCTGGCAGGCAGTCGGGATTACGCTGCGGCATCGTCGAGCCAACAGTTTCCCTTCGCCTGGGATTTTCCCAACGGAGCCCTGCACGAGCAACTGACTCCCATCATTGATATGCGGGCCCTCATGGCGCTTGTCGGGGGAGAAACCCGGTCCACCTGCTTCCGCGTGCTCAACGAAGACGAAAAGACTGTGGTTCGGCTAACCATCTGCGAGGACGCTGTCGCTGCCGAAGAGGGAATAACACAGGCTGACGTGCGCGTCATGTTGCAGCCGGTCCGGGGCTATGATCGCGAGGCCCGGACCGTTGCCCAATTCCTCGACGATCTTGGCCTGGAGACTCGCCAGGCGGAGGAAAGCTATGCTGCAATACTGCGCGCAAACAACCTGGAACCGGGCAGCTACAGCGCCAGGTTGGCGGTTAAACTCGGCCCCGACAACCGATCCGGCGACGCGACACGCACGATCATGCGTGCGCTGCTGGAGAACCTCGAGATCAACTTACCCTACATTGCTCAGGATATCGACACCGAATTTCTACACGACTTTCGCGTGTCGGTCCGGCGAACGCGTACAGCGTTGAGCCAGATCAAGGCGGTCTTCCCGGTCGCCGAAACAGAACGATTTAAGGAGGATTTTCGCTACTTCGGTGATCTGAGCAATCTCTTGCGCGATCTCGATGTGTACCTGCTGAAGGAAGATGTTTATCGAGCGATGCTGCCCTCATCGATGGAGAACGATATCGATCCCGTTTTCGACTTCCTTCACAGCCGACGAGCCCACGTGTTGACGGAAGTTGCCAACGGCCTTGCTTCGCAAAAATCGCAGAAAATCCTGCGGGATTGGGATGCCTTTTTGAACCAGGAAGCAATGGATTGCCCGGATGCCCCCAACGCCGGACGCCGCGTGGCAGATCTCGCCCGGGAGAGCATTTACAGGCGCTACAGACGCGTCGTCAAGGAGGGCGATCGTATTCTGCAGCACGAGAACCCACCGGACGAGTGGCTTCACGCTCTTCGAATAGACTGCAAAAAGCTTCGTTATCTCATGGAGTTCTTCGCCAGTCTTTTTCCGGCGAAGGGGCACAGAAAGCTCGTCCAGCAGTTGAAACGCCTGCAGGACAACCTGGGAGACTTCAACGACCTCTCAGTGCAACAGGATTTCCTTCTTTGGATCGCCGAGGAGATGCCTGTTTCCAGTGTCAACTCACGTCGGGCGGTCCTGGCAATTGGCAGTCTGATTGCCACGCTGGACCAACGCCAGCGAAAAGAAAAAAAGAATTTCGCCGGCACCTTCGCTGCCTTCGCGTCTCCCCCGAACAGGAGCCGCTTCAAGGAGCTTTACGGGAAGGGCGCCTCATGACGGTCCTGGCCCTTTACAGCAACAAAGGAGGCGTCGGGAAAACCGCTGCCGCTGTCAATCTTGCGTATCTTGCGGCGCAGTCAGGAAAACGCACCTTGATCTGCGACCTGGATCCTCAGAGTTCGGCAACCTTCTACTTTCGGGTGAAACCACGCCTGAAGGCGAGCGCCCGCGGTCTGAGCAAGGGTGGCAAGCCCATCGACAAGAGCATCAAGGGCACTGATTACGACAACCTGGATCTTTTGCCAGCCGATTTCACGCACAGGAACCTGGATATCTCGTTTGCTTCCCGAAAAGATTCTCTGGGGCGTCTATCGAGGGTGCTTGATCCGTTGCAGGATGAGTACGACCTGATCGTGCTGGACAGCCCGCCAACTATCAATGTCGTCGCGGAGAACATTATTGCCGCTTCTGACCACCTGCTGGTGCCGCTGATACCGACGACACTATCGGTTCGAACCCATGAACAGCTGATGCAATTTATGGATAGCCGGAAGCGCGATACCGTCGACGTCACCTGCTTCCGTTCCATGGTAGACCGCCGCAAAAAAATGCATCGGGAGCTATCGGAGTCTATCGCCGAAGAGATCGATGGTGTGCTCGAAAGCATCATTCCTTTCGCATCCGTGGTCGAGCGCATGGGGATCCGACGGGAACCAGTGCCTGTCTTCGCAGGTCGCAGCAAGGCCGCCCAGGCATATCGCGATCTCTGGGCCGAGATTGAAGAAAAGCTGTTGGGCCAGGCTTGACCTGGCACGAGGTGGGAGGTACAAGGTGAACCAGGGAGCATCCGAGCACACAGGAAAAAGCATCGCGGTCATCACCAGTGGCGGCGATTCGCAGGGGATGAATGCCGCTGTCAGGGCTGTCGTTCGAACGGGGCTGAACCGCGGCATTGATGTTTTCGCGATCTACGAAGGATACCAGGGCATGGTGGAGGGGGGTGACTACTTCCGAAGGATGACCTGGGAGTCTGTCGGCGGTATTTTGCATCAAAGTGGCACCGTGATCGGCACGGCCCGTTGCGAGCAATTCCGCGGACGCGAGGGACGCCGAAGCGCTGTCAAGAATCTCATTTCCCACAGCATCGACAGGTTGATCGTCATCGGGGGTGATGGCAGCCTGACCGGGGCCAATCTCCTGTGCCAGGAATGGCCCGAACTGTTGTCAGAGCTGGTTGAGCTGGGAGAGATCGAGTCGGCCTTGGCCGATGCACACCCCCGCCTGATATTGGCAGGCATGGTCGGTTCCATCGACAACGACATGTTCGGCACAGACATGACCATCGGGGCGGACTCCGCCCTGCACCGCATCGCCGAAGCAGTGGACGCTATCTCCAGCACCGCGGCCAGCCACCGGCGGGCTTTCGTCATCGAGGTGATGGGTCGCCATTGTGGATATCTGGCCTTGATGTCTGCTATTGCCACCGGCGCCAACTGGGTCTTCATTCCCGAATACCCGCCCGAACAAGCCAACTGGGAAGATGTGATGTGTGACAACATGGAGGCCAGCCGGGAGATGGGGCGCCGGCACAGTATTGTCATTGTCGCCGAGGGCGCCCGCGACCGCCAGGGACGACCAATCACCAGCGAATATGTCAAAGAAGTACTGGAAGACCGGTTGGCCAAGGACACGCGTATCACTGTCCTGGGCCATATCCAACGGGGAGGAAAGACCAACGCCTTCGACCGCGTCATGGGCACGATCCTTGGCTATCACGCGGTGGATGAAGTATTGACCGCCGACCCGGACCGGGAACCCGTGTTGATTGGCATCCAGCAACATCAGGTTATCCGCTCTCCCTTGATGGAGTGTGTCGCTCAAACCCATCAGGTGGCAAAACTGATTGCAGCCGGCGACTATGAAAAAGCCGTTTTTATGCGCGGCGGCAGCTTCGCTGAGGAGATCAGAACCTTCTATACCCTGGCGAGCGCCCAACCCAGTGATCCGGCGCCTGGCCAGAAGGCGTTGCGCCTGGCGGTGATGCACGCGGGTGGTCCCGCGCCCGGCATGAACACTGCTGTGAGAGTTGCTGTCCGCCTGGGAATCGACAAAGGACACAAGGTATTCGGCATCAGGAATGGTTTCGAGGGCTTGATCGAGGGCGATATCCAGGAGATGGATTGGATGACGGTCTCCGGTTGGGTATCCCGAGGAGGCGCCGAGTTGGGCACCAATCGGCGCAGACCGCGAGCCGACGACTTTGAGGCCATCGCCCGGCACCTTGAGCAATATCGGATCGATGGACTGCTCATGATCGGCGGATGGACGGGCTATCAAGCCTGCTGCGATATGCAGGTTTTACGCGACTCCTATCCTGCCTTCGATATTCCAATGATCTGTTTTCCGGCATCCATCGATAACAACCTGCCCGCATCCCAGCTGAGTATCGGGGCCGACACCGCCCTCAACAGCATTGCTTTCGATGTGGACAAAATCAAGCAGTCGGCGGTGGCATCGCGGCGCTGCTTCGTTGTCGAGGTTATGGGTCGCTATTGCGGCTACCTGGCACTGATGAGCGGAATCTCCACTGGCGCCGAAAAGGTCTATTTGCCAGAGGAGGGTGTCACCTTAGCCGATCTTCAGCATGATGTAAACCTGTTGATCGAGGGCTTCGAGCACGGCAAACGGTTGGGCTTGATGATCCGCAATGAGAAGGTCGATCCCCTGTACACCACCGATTTTATGTGTGCCCTCTTTGAAAAAGAGGGTGGCGATCTGTTCGATGTTCGCCAGGCAATTCTGGGACATGTACAGCAGGGAGGCAATCCTTCACCCTTTGATCGCATTCAGGCGACTCGCCTGGCGTCCAGCTGCGTCGAATTCCTCATCGAGCAAGCCAGCCGAAATGATCCCAGGGCTACTGCCATTGGCCTGCAACGAGGCAGGGCGGTGTTAATCGACCTGGCTGACCTACCGCCGCTCATGGACCATCTGCACGAGCGACCCAAGAGAGAATGGTGGCTCAGTTTGCGACCCATCGCCAAGACGATGGCCTATCCGAATTTCGACTATTGAGATCAGCATATCCAGCTTTGACCCGGAGAATGCAAGGGAATAACCCATGTCTGAATTGACCGGCTCCCCTGCCTGGCAGGCGCTTAGCAATCACTACCAGGAAATGGCCGATGTGCCTATGCGAGACCTCTTCGCCGCGGACCCGCAGCGCTTCGATCGTTTCACATCGACCATTGACGACATCCTGTTCGACTTTTCAAAGAACCGAATCACCGCAGAGACCCTGGCGCTTCTGGTCGATCTGGCCAATCAGGAGGCCCTTCCTGCCAGGATCGATGCCATGTTCAACGGAGCGAAGATCAACAACACGGAAAACCGCGCCGTCTTGCATATCGCCCTGCGCAATCGCAGCAACCGGCCGATCCTGGTCGATGGCAACGATGTGATGCCTGAAGTCAACCGGGTTCTCGAAAAGATGCGCCGGTTTTCGCAAAGTGTTCGTTCCGGAGAATGGCAAGGCTTTTCCGGACAAGCCATCACCGATGTTGTCAACATCGGAATCGGTGGTTCTGACCTGGGGCCCAAGATGGTTGTAAACGCGCTGACTCCTTACATCAAGCCCGATCTGCATTTCCATTTTGTATCCAACGTCGACGGCACCGATATCGCGGAGACCCTGAAGCCCCTCGATCCACAGACGACCCTCTTTCTGGTTGCGTCAAAAACCTTCACCACCCAGGAAACCATGACCAATGCCCACACAGCGCGGACATGGCTCCTGGCCACAGCCGGGGATGAGACGGCTGTGGCAAAACACTTCGTGGCGCTCTCGACGAACCGCGAGAAAGTTGTCGAGTTCGGCATCGATCCGGACAACATGTTCGAATTCTGGGATTGGGTTGGTGGGCGCTATTCCCTCTGGTCGGCCATTGGGCTATCGATCGCGCTGGCCATCGGCATGGATCGTTTCGAGGAACTGCTGGACGGGGCATTTGTAGTTGACGAGCATTTCCGGACAGCACCTCTGAAAGAGAACATTCCGGCAACCATGGGCTTGCTGGGACTCTGGTACAATAACTTCTTTGGCGCTCAATCCCAGGCCATCCTTCCTTATGACCAGTATATGGCCTGTTTCCCCATGTACTTCCAGCAGGGTGACATGGAGAGCAATGGCAAAAGCGTGGACAAACAGGGCAAGCATGTGGACTACACAACCGGCCCCATCATCTGGGGACAACCGGGCACCAATGGACAGCATGCCTTTTATCAGCTCATTCACCAGGGCACCAAGCTGATTCCCTGTGATTTCCTGGTGCCGGCCCAGTCGCAAAACCCCATTGGCGAACACCACGATATTCTGCTCTCGAATTTCCTGGCTCAAACCGAGGCGCTGATGAGAGGAAAGACAGCTGACGAGGTGCGCGCGGAACTGGAGAGCCAGGGGGTTGCCGGCGAGGAACTGGAACTTCTCGTGCCGGCCAAAACCTTCGAGGGAAATCGACCCTCCAGTTCGTTCCTCTTCAAAAAACTGACACCCGGGACCCTTGGATCGCTCATAGCCCTGTACGAACACAAGATCTTTACCCAGGGCGCTATCTGGAATATCAACTCCTTCGACCAGATGGGGGTGGAACTGGGCAAACAACTGGCCAGGGCTATCCTGCCGGAACTGGCAGGAGACACCCCGATCGCATCCCATGACTCGTCCACCAATGGGCTTATCAACGCCTTCAAACAACTGAGGAAGAGCAATGACTAACGCCATCTATCTCACAACCACCGAACCATACTCGGGTAAATCGCTGGTCTCATTGGGAATTACCGACCATCTACTGCGAATGACCAACCGGGTGGGCATTTTCCGACCGGTGATCGGCACGGATCCCAAAGAAGGCCGCGACAAAAACATCGAATTGCTGCTGGAATACTTCAACCTGGATCAGGATTACGGGGACACCTACGCCTACACGTGGAACGAGGCAACCGAACTCATCAGCCAGGGCCGCTACGATGAAGTGCTGGACCACGTCATCGAAAAATACAAGGCCCTGGATGAGCAATATGATTTCGTTCTGGTCATCGGATCGGACTTCGAGCGGAGCGGTGCTCACCTGGAGTTCGACTACAACGCCGATATCGCCAAGAACCTCGGTGCCACGGCACTGGTGGTTACCAGAGGTCAGTCGAGCGGCGAAAACGGCAACGCCGAAGGCATCGCCAACACGGTCCAGGTCTCGGTGGACGCGCTGCAAGAGCGCGGTGTCGATGTACTGGGTGCTGTCGTCAACAGAGCCGACATCAACCAGGTTGACCAGATCAGGTTGGCGCTCAAGGAAGAAATGCCCGATGAGGACCTGCTGCTGGCGGTGATTCCCGAAGATGTGACGCTCAGCAGTCCGACTCTGGAAGAGATCGTGGATCATCTGGACGGTAAGGTACTGTACGGGCAGGATAAACTGGACAACCTTGCCCTGCGCAACCTGATCATTGCCATGCAGATCCACAATTACCTTGACCATCTGACCAAGAACGCGCTGCTGATAACACCGGGCGATCGCAGCGATGTGATCCTGAGCGCGATGCAAGCCCACCGCTCGCGTAACTACCCCCGTATCGCCGGCATGGTATTGACCGGCGGACTCACTCCCGCCGCCTCGGTGGACCGTTTGCTGGAAGGTTTGCCGAACATGGTGCCCATCATCTCCGTGGAAACAGACACCTACGATACAGCAGCTGCGATCAGCAATGTCCGCTCCTATATCACAGCCGACAATGCTGCCAAGATTGCAACCAGCCTGGATATCTTCGAGGAATTCGTTGATACCACTGCCCTCGAAGAGATGATCAGCGAGATCAAACCCCACGGCATTACGCCCAGGATGTTCCTGTACAACCTCGTCTACCAGGCACGATCGGACAAACAACATATCGTACTGCCTGAGGGGGACGACGAGCGAATCCTGCGGGCTGCCGAGGTTCTAATAAACCGGGGCATCGCTGAACTGACTCTGCTGGGTAAATCGGAACTGATTCTCCACGAGATGACACGCTACAGCCTGCAGATCGACCCCAACTACCTGCATATCGTCGACCCAAAATCCTCTCCCCATTTCGATGATTACACCCAGACACTGGCAGATCTTCGCAAACACAAGGGCATGACCCTGGAACTGGCGCAAGACCTGATGACCGACGTCTCTTATTTCGGTACCATGATGGTCTACAAGGGACATGCCGACGGCATGGTCTCGGGAGCGGTCCACACCACCATGCACACCATCCGACCTGCCTTGCAGTTCGTGAAAACCAAGCCAGGTTACAGCGTGGTTTCCTCGGTCTTTTTCATGGCGCTGGATGACAAGGTGCTGGTCTACGGAGACTGCGCGATCAACCCCAATCCCACTGCCGAAGAGTTAGCCGAGATCGCCATCTCGTCGGCCGACACAGCCCAGGCTTTTGGAATCGAGCCCAAGGTGGCCATGCTCTCCTACTCCTCCGGTGAATCTGGCAAGGGAGAGGATGTAGAGCGGGTACGGGAAGCCACCAGGATCGCCCAGGAACGACGACCCGATCTGCCCATCGAGGGTCCTGTCCAATACGATGCTGCGGTCGATCCTGGTGTTGCAGCCAAAAAGATGCCCGGCTCCCGGGTGGCTGGACAGGCCACCGTCTTTATCTTCCCCGATCTCAATACGGGTAACAACACCTATAAGGCGGTACAGCGGGAAACGGGTGCGATCGCCATTGGTCCCGTGCTGCAGGGGTTGAAAAAACCGGTCAACGACCTTAGCCGTGGCTGCACGGTTGAGGATGTTATCAACACCGTGGCCATTACCGCGGTCCAGGCTCAGAACAACGAATAGAACATGAAAATTCTGGTAATAAACTCAGGAAGCTCATCGATCAAATACAGTCTCTTCGATGCCGGGGAGCAGCAGGCATTGGCTACAGGCCTGGTCGAACGCATCGGCGAAGATAGTAGCCGCATCAAACATCAGGCCGTCATTGACGGTAAATCGCGTCAACTCACCCGAGACCTGGTGATCGAAGATCACCGCCAGGGCTTGAAACTGGTAACTGAATTGCTCCTGGACGACCAGATAGGCGTGCTCGCTTCGGCTGCCGACATCACAGCCATTGGTCACCGGGTCGTGCACGGCGGCGAGCGCTACAGTCAGCCGACCGTGATCGACGATGACTTGATAGAAGCGGTGCGGACTCTGGCTCCCTTCGCCCCCCTGCACAACCCGCCCAATCTGCAGGGAATCGAGGTGGCTAGCGAACTGTTCCCCGATGCGACGCAGGTAGCTGTCTTCGACACCGCCTTTCACCAATCGATGCCGGCAGCTGCTTACCGTTATGCCATTCCCAACTATCTCTACGATGATCATGGCATTCGCGTCTATGGTTTCCATGGCACTTCCCATCTGTATGTCACGAAACAGGCCAGCCAATACCTGGGCAAACCGCTCGATGAGATCAATCTGATCACTGCCCATCTGGGCAATGGCGCCAGCATCACCGCCGTGCGCGGCGGGAAATCGGTGGACACCTCCATGGGATTCAGTCCGCTGGCTGGCCTGGTGATGGGAACCCGCAGTGGGGATCTCGATCCCGCCGTGTTATTCTTCCTGGGAACAAAACTGGCCATGAGCTTCCCGGAAATCGACCGTCTGCTCAATAAACAGAGTGGCATGATCGGCCTCACAGGAAACAACGACCTGCGGGATATCGAGGACCGGCAAGCCGAGGGTGATGATCAAGCACAACTTGCCCTGGACGTCTATACCTACCGCATCAAAAAGTATATCGGCGCTTACATGGCAGCTCTGGGCCACGTGGATGCCATCGTTTTCACTGCCGGCGTGGGTGAGAACAGTCCCTACGTCCGCTGGCATGTCTGTCAGGGCCTGGAAGGACTGGGTGTGATCCTCGACGCCGATAAGAACGATATCCTCGCCCGGGAGATCACCGAACTCCAGGCCAACGACAGCCCCATCAAGGTCCTGGCGATCCCGACCAACGAGGAATTGGAGATTGCCCGACAAACCCTGGAGGTACTCCAGGAGAACTCTGGCTGAAATAGAACCTGCATTCACAACATAAGGAAGGCGTCCCTGCCAGTGAAACCAGCCGGGATGCCTTCTTTCTTTCTCTCCGCTACCATTCGAAGATGAATTTCAGTTCGTGTACATCACCCGTGTCGTGGATCAGGGCCAGATTGTTGATGGGAATCTCCCAGTTCAGGTTGCGATCACCCAACCAGCCCGCGGCGACTGCCAGCTTTTCCGGCGTCAGATCATTGTTGGCCAGCGTAATGTGGGGCATCCAATTGCGCGGATGGTAGTAATCCGAAGTGCCCGTTGCCACCTCTGACAGCTCTGGCCACAGCAAGCGGTGTAACCGTGCCAATTCCCGTGTGCGTACAACCGGGACATAAAGAACCGGCCCTGGTCCGGTGAACACACCCAGACCGGAGGCGCTAATGTTGAAGCCACCGGCATTGCTGGCGAAGCGTTCCAACACAGCCTCCAGCGCGTCCAGGTCATAGGATTCGGCGACCTGATAGCTGAAATGGGGAAAAGGCGTTTGATAGATGCCGTGGATATCAAATCGTTCGGCCAATTCCGCCCAGAGATTCTCTACTTCCTTTTCGTGCCGTTCATCGAGCAGTGAGACGATGCCGTGCATACCCTTGCCTCCACAAAGTTGAATATGGTGTTACCTCCCGCGCCACACCGTCGAATTCCTTTATCCTGGGTTTAGCTGTCCTCCCAGGCGATTTACCAGCGCCAACACAGCCCCGACGCAGGCCGGAAGCTCCCGCTCAAGTTGATGCCGGCTGAAAGCCAACCAGTGCCAATGGATTGATGTTGGTTGAGCCAGTATCTCTGGTTCGGCATGCGATTCAAGCTCGTATGCCTCTGCCGCGACTTCTTTCAGATCGGCGCACGGCTGACCATCTTCCTCACAGAGAATGGCGATCCGGCCATCCTGGCAGAATAGGGCAAAATCCAGAACCTGATCGCCCAGCTGGAAGCGATACTCCACCATCAACCCAGCCTCGCGCAAGGCCGTCCAAAGTCGTTCTTCGGGCCGGTCCCGCCACCAAAGATCATTGATCTCCCGGGCAGTCAACAGCTTGCTCAACGTAGTCGGAATAAAGGTAACCCGTCTGAGACGCCGGCTGGGAATGGCCTGTGACAGGCGGAGCAAGGGACCGATCTCCACCTTGTAGTAACGGTCTTTCGCCCTCGGGTGTTGGGACTCTTCAGGCAGCAACTGGTACCGGTGAACGATACGAAAGCGCTGCACTGGCGCATAGTATCTCACAGCCCAGGCCTCATCGCCAAAAACACTGGTCTGGTAGAACGCCAGGTAGTCGGCGGCTACCCGGCGAGGCGCGCGTTTCAGTGGTATGCGATACCAACCCTGACGCTGTGCTATATCGAAATCGCCCAGGTTAGTCATTACGACCACCAGAACGCGGGCATCCTGCTCGTAGCTGTTCATATTGTTTCCCCCAAACGGTTGTTAAAAGATTGCACCTGCCAAATCAGGCGCAAATCGGGCCAGGTCCCTGCGCAGACGCAACAGTGCCAGATCCTTGGCCTTGATCTCCAACATCACATCGAACGGACGTAGACTGGCCGCTTGTTGCATCAACGCGATGAACTCAAAGGGATTCACGAAATCGGCGTGCCGGGTCCATATGGGCTCCTGCAAGACCTGGGTGCGGCGGCCTGTCTCAGGATCCCGTTGCTCATTCACCCGCATTTCAGTCCGCGGTGAACTGAAATGGATCTTGGGACGCACGTCCGGTGGCCAGGTACCGAGACACATGGCCAGAGCCTCAGCTGTCGGGACCCGTTCAGGATTGTGAATGAGATGATGCAAGTTATCGAAAACAAGCCGGATCCCGGTCCGCTGGTGGATCCAGACAGTATCCTCGACACAAAAGCGGCCGTCGTCGTTCTCCAGCACCAGCCGGCGGCGAGTCGCTTCAGGCAAACGTACGAGATTGCGCACGAAACGCTCCCGGGCGGCGGCGGCATTGCCGTAAACACCGCCGACGTGGATCACTATCACTGCCTCTACACCCAGACCCATGGCATCCAACAAACGAGCTTGAACGCTCAGATCGGCTGCGCTTTTGGCCACCAGGGCATCGTCGGCTGAATTGATCACCACATGCAGGGATGGGTGAAAGGAAAGGCGAAGGCCCTGAACCCGCGCCAACTCTCCCACCTCCTCCAATTCATTCAGGCATTCGTCGATTTGGTCATGGAACTGAGGCAGATCAGGATGAGTCAGGTAGGGTGCCAGATCTGAGGACATGCGATACATCCTGATCTGTTTGAGCCGCAGGTATTCAAAGATATCGCGCAGGTAGACCAGGCTCACGCTCAAGTGAGGCTCGTTTTGCCAACGCCGGCTATCGTGCTCTTTTAGCCCACCCTGTCCCAGTATTTTGACAAGAAATCCCAAGCGCATGTGATGACTCTTGATCATGTGCGGAGAATGCGACGCTGACATTCTACCAGACGCTGGAAAGATTGGCAATCGACGGCTTTCAGAAGACCGCAGACGGCGGACGGCTTTCAGAAGACCGCAGACGGCGGACCGCGGACCGCTTTCAGAGGACCACAGACAACAGACGGCGGACGGCTTTCAGAAGACCGCAGACGGCGGACGGCTTTCAGAAGACCGCAGACGGCGGACGGCTTTCAGAAGACCGCAGACGGCGGACCGCGGACCGCTTTCAGAAGACCGCAGACGGCGGACGGCTTTCAGAGGACCACAGACAACGGACGGCGGACCGCTTTCA
>JAYELL010000077.1 GCA_034717495.1 Chloroflexota bacterium
TCAGGCGTAGCCGTGTCGACAGGTTCGGGTGTAGCTGTGTCGGCAGGTTCGGGTGTAGCCGTGTCGGCAGGTTCGGGTGTGACGGTATCAGTAGGCGCTGGCGCAGGCGTGTTGGCAGGCAAAGGGGTTGCCGTTGCAGCCGGCGCATCTGTCGCTGTTGGTTTTTCCGTTGGCGTCGATGTGGGCAAAACGGTCGGCGTAGCCTCAGCAGGTATGGTCGGTTCCTCCTGCTCTTCTGGCGTTTCGTTCGCGCGGACTGCCACTTGATTTGTATCCGACTCGTGCGATTCACCAGCGATTTCCCGATCGGATGATTGTCCTGCTTGTGCCAGTTGGTCGGGCGCGACGACCAGCCCCACGATCCCCTCCAGGATGGGATGGAACCAATCTGGCATATCCTCATCCGTGGTGGTCACATCGTAAGCTCCCATCAAGGTACGATAGGTCAAAGCATAGAGCGTCTGGTCAGAGGCAGGCCCGCCAGAAAGATACTCACCTCGGTTTGCGCGAAGATCTGCACCTTCCATAAGGTACAACAGTTCCTTCATTTGGTCCCGGTCCAGTTCTCCTTCCTGGATCACCCCATCTCGAGCGATGCTGTACTTTCTGTCCACATGCACTAGAACGCGTTCTTCGGCCTGCGAGTCACCACCGCCACGGTAGAATTCAATGACTACCGGGCTGGAAGGCGCTTGCGGCGCATCACCCTCCGTTTGTTGAACCGACTGGCGGTTTTCCCGCCCAGGCTGGGGCTTCAACAGGAGATTATCAAACAGGGGTACAATCGGCCGCGCCCATGCTGGCACGGCACCTTCTGCGGTGTCTAACGTCGAGCGCAGTAATGTGTCCCGGCGTGTGATATTGTACCGGTAGCCTTCTCCCGCTGGCTCATCCGGAGCCTCGTGTTCAGCCACACTGCGATGAAAGTCGGCCGAATCGAAAGCGACTCGAATGTGAGCCATTTCAGCCGGTGTCAACCAAAAGGTAACCGGTTCCTCGTCTCCCTGCTGCAGGATAACATGACCGTCGAGAAAAAGCTGGGCATGGTTGTCCACACCATCAGCGCCCCCGGTCCGTCTATACTCGGCTGTGACGAAGGTCGCGGGATCAACAGAGAACGAAAACGCTGATTCCCTGGGTTGTGGGGTCTGCAAAGGAATATCGGATACTGAGGAGGAGTCAGCAGTTGTGCAGGCTACCAGCCAGGAACCGATGAGGAGCAGAGCAAGCAAGTGAAGTGAAGGACGACGCATGGGCAATGTGGCTCCTTGCTATTTTCCACGAAAGACGCAGCGCATAGTATACCACGATCCTGCCAGTAGCGCCACAAGAATACTTCACCGCGTCAAGGGCAAATCATCAGGTACCATGTACCAATATCACATGGATAAGGCGAGGACCAAATAAACCGATTGTCCTGATAAGCTCGATATCCAGGGACATGCTGGGACCGGTTATCATTGTGACATTGCTGCGATCACAGATCCCAATGGTATCCTCCTGAGTAACCCAATCCAGCATTGTCGCGTGCAGAAGGCGCACAGGTACCAAAGCAACGTGTCGTCTGGGAATTTCGCTCACCAGGCTGGATCGTCCAGGACCGCTGGCCAGTACCAGGGTGCCGGTTGAAGCGATGGCAGCATCGGCCCCGGTAATGCCCACAGGGATGGATTCCAGGTCCCTTATCAGTTCCCGGCGTTCGCGCGCCGCGACTGCCGGCCTCGCATCCCGAATGGCCCTCAAGTCGGGAACAACCGCCTCAATTTCCAATACATCCAAGGCTTCCAACAGGCCGCTCACCGGCAGCTGATCTGCATCCCAACTAAGAACCCGCTGCACACCCTCCTCCTGCAACGCCACCATCAAGCCCAGGCGAGCGATGGCAGGACTCTCTGATATCTCCCAGGTCACTTCCAGCCGATCAAGAGCGGCTGTGAAGGTTTCGATCAGGTCATACGATTCATGGTCATGATAGCGCGTCACAGCGGGGTATCCCCTATCAGCGGGCGATCTTTGCCGCAGGTCTTCTTGAGCAATCCGGCCCAAAATAACCTCCTTCGAGCTCGCCATCATGGGCTGCCATCGATTGCTTCGACAGCTTGCCCCGAATCCTGAGTGCGCTCTGCCCATCGCTCCCTGAATGAACGCTGGGCAGGGGCCGGCAGATCCGAACCGGAAACCCATGCATGAAATGGCGGGGGTAGATGGCTAATGGTCTCCCGACCAAAGGGTCGGCTCAGCCGTGTCAGCCATTTTGTGGCCGACCGGTATCCGTTACTATCCTTCGTTGCCCAGGCATAAAGGCGACGGGTCTGCTGGTTTTTGACGGTACGATCGGTGCCGTCGATATCGCTGCGCAATTTGATCAGGAGCTGAGGCAGATCGATCCCAACGGGACAGACATCGGCACACGCGCCGCACAGCGTGCTGGCAAATGGCAAATCGGCAAATGGAGTCTGCCCTAGCACGGACGCCAGAGACTGCGAAACGTTTGGGCAATCAACTTGTTTGCCGGGGAATTGGAACCATCGCCTTCCATTCTGATCACCAGCCTCATCTCCGGCAGGGCTACTCGACATGGGCATCAGAGGCAGTGTCACAGCACCTATCGGCCCGCTGGCGCCTCCCCCATAGGCGCGGCCTCCAACCTCACGGTAGACCGGGCAGGCATTGAGGCAGGCACCGCAACCGATACAGCCCAGGGCATCCCCATAACCCCACCGAATAAGATTTCCTCGCCCATTATCGAGAATCACGAGATGAACCTCGACCGGACCGTCAGGGTCACCAGGTCGGGAAGGCCTGTGGAGCAGATTCAGGTAGGTTGGCATAGCCTGCCCCGAGGCGCTGCGCGTTTTTACTTGAGCCAACAGACTCACATCCTCCAGGGAAGAAACGACCTGGTCGATCCCCATGATTGCGACGTGAATCGGCGCCAGCGCATAACCGTAGCGGTCGTTCCCGCTGTTCGAAAGTGTGACCAGGCTGCCTGTCTGGGCAACGCTGAAATCCAGCGCGCCAACACTGAGATCGGCTTCCGCAAACACCTTCCGCAACTTGAAGCAGACCATACCAGACATCGCCTGCACGTTGAGTGTCTCTGGCATATCCAGTTTCTTCTCAAACAGCGCAGCGACGTCCTCCTTTCGCCAATGCAGAGCCCCAAATACACGATGAGAAGGCCGGTCATCAGACAGTTGCAGGATATAATCGCCCAGTTGGGTTTCAACCAAGGCAACATCAACGGCTTGCAGCGCGCTGGCAAGGCCCATCTCCCGACTAAGAAAGGATTGGCTGTTGACCGCGGTTCTTACCCGATGCTGCTCTGCCAACCCAACGATGTACCGATTGGCGGCGGCGGCATCCTCGGCCCAGAATACCTGAACACCGTTGGCCAGCACCTGCTCCTCCAATTGCGCCAGCAGATCGGGCAGATGGGCCAGATTGCGCGACCGAATGGATCGAGCAGCCGACTGCAACTGCTCGAAGGAGGTGCCTTTCGCAGTGGCTTCCTGACGGCGACGCCTTAGCAGCGTTGTCGACCGTGCGACAGTGGTGCGCAGGGAAGAATCGCCGAGTGCTTCATTCGCACGTCTTTTGAAATCGGTAGTCATAGTCCCAAGACACCAATCGGGCTCTGTCCATGGCCAAAGTCAATCCTCCCGGCATAATTGCGCCAGGTCAGCGGGAGCGGGCCAGCCCACAGTTCAGACAGGAGGAAAAACCGTCTTCCTGAACGATCAGTCCCGTTTGAACTTGGAGTAATCGGGAGCCCGGTATTTGCTTACGCCAACCCCAGCGATATCGAGCATCGCCTCGACCTTCATGGGCAATCCGTAGAGCTTGATAAAACCCTCAGCATCCTGCTGATCGTACACATCCTCGTCGCCGAAAGTAGCGAAGTCCTCACGATAGAGCGAATAGGGTGAGCGTCGTCCAACCACAAGACAATTGCCTTTGTAAAGCTTGAGCCGCACGCTGCCGGTCACATTGGCCTGAGTAGCGTCCACGAAAGCATCCAACGCCTTGCGCAATGGGGTGAACCACAACCCGTTGTACGTCAGTTCAGCGTACTTCAATGCGACCTGCAGCTTGAAGTGCAAGGTCGATTTGTCCAGGCACAGTTCCTCCAGCGCTTGATGAGCCGCGTAAAGAATGGTGCCACCAGGCGTCTCGTAGATACCATGGGATTTCATGCCCACCAGGCGATTCTCCACCAGATCAACCCGACCGATCCCGTGTTTGGCGCCGACCGCGTTCAGATTGTCCATCAGGCTGATCGGTCCCATGGCAACGCCATTCAACCGTTTGGGATACCCTGACTGGAAATCGATAGTAACCTCCTCCGGCCGGTTGGGAGCATCCTCTGGGCTCTTGCTCCAGAGAAACATAGTCTCTTCCGGCTCATTCCAGGGATCTTCCAAAAGCCCACCCTCGTGGCTCAAATGCCACAAATTGCGATCCCGGCTATAGATCGACTTTTCGGAAGCGGCCACAGGCACGTTATATTCGGCTGCATAGTCCAGCGCATCCTCTCGACTGCGAATCGTCCACTCTCTCCAGGGCGAAATGGTGCGCAAGCGCGGATTCAAGGCCATCACAGTCAGCTCAAAACGAACCTGGTCGTTGCCCTTCCCTGTACAGCCGTGGGAAACGGCATCGGCGCCCTCCAACTCAGCGATTTCCACCATCCGCTTGGCGATCAGCGGCCGCGCCACGCTGGTACCCAGGAGATATTTACGTTCGTAAACAGCACCGGCGCGCATCATGGGATAGAGGTAATCGCTAATGAATTCCTCGCGCAGGTCCTCGATGTAGATCTTACTGGCGCCTGATGCTATCGCTTTTTCTTCAAGACCCTCCAACTCTTCATCCTGGCCCAGGTTGGCTGTGAAACAAATCACGTCGCAGCCATAGTTGTTGCGTAACCAGGGCACGATTACAGAGGTATCCAGGCCGCCCGAGTAGGCGAGAACGACCTTTTCGATTTCTTGTTTCGTCATGTGCGCTTTCCTTTGAGCTTAATTATCTGGAGCCTTGCAGATCAAGGCGAATATCCGGTAGAGTGCCGATCATAGTCTTCGGCTGTCCTGCCAAAATCGATCTGGCGATGTACGTTTCCCAGGCCGATCAGCAACAGGTCGCGGGTTTCCATCAGGTTACAGGCTCCTCCGCACCCTGATCATCATCCCCAGGCGTGAGGATCTCCGGAAAATCCTCCAGTCCCACGGCTCCCTCGTCAGATGCATCTGGTGCGGCTAACACAGGCACCTGACTTCCCTCCCCCATGCCAGTTGTTTCTGGAAACGGGGGACGATCGTTCAGTTTGGAATGAGCGTAATCAAAGAATATCTTGACTGAAGCTAACGTCGGCGCTGCCAAAAATGCACCAAGGATTCCACCTGTTGCCGTACCGGCGATCACCCCCACCAGGACGATCATCGGATGCAGATTAAGACTGGTTCCAATGATACGCGGCACAAGCAAGTTGTTCTCCAACTGTTGGATCAACACGTAAGCTGCAATGACAATCAGAGCAAATACAGCGTTATTGATATCCCAATGAGTGGAACCTTGTATCAATGCCAGCACCACGGCAGGAACGGCAGCCATGATGGGACCCAGGTTGGGCACGACCTCGAGAACGCCGGCAAGCAGCCCAAGTACGAAAGCGGCAGGCAAGCCCAGAATCAATGCCACAATGAAAGTAACAACCCCTACCGTCAACGACAGAACAAGCTGGCCCCGGAAAAAGGAGTCCCAGACTATTTGCAGCCGAAAAAAGAGAATTTCCCACTCGGGCCAGGCGCCCTCCGGTGCGATTGACTTCAGCCAGGAACGCAGCTTGGGTCCATCCTTGGTCAGGTAAAAGGTAAACATGAGCAGCAATATCGCGCCCAGGGCAGCCCCGAACAAAAGAGCCATCGCGTCGGTCAGCACAACGGCAGCAGTGCCCAATAACCCTTTTGCTGCCTTTGCACTTTCCACCAGATAGCCTACGATCTCACCTATGGAAGGTACAGATGCCTCCTGAATAGCCTGACTGATGGTTCGCTCCAGCGAAATCAGGGCATCTCCCAAATCGACATCGTAGCCACCAACCGCAAAATCGGGAATCAACGCGGCTATCTCAGGCACCTCCCGATCGAAAAGCCGGGGAATCTGGGCCAATGCACTGAGAATTTCCGCAACGCCTTCGATCACCCACGGCGTTACGAGGACCGGGACCAGGGCAGCCAGAAGCACGATCAAGAGCACGCATATCGCCGCAGCCACACCGCGAGGCATCCGACCTTCGAGATGACCCACCAGGGGTTGAAAAATGTATGCCAGGACGGCTGATAATGCCAGGAGTGACAGCATGGATCGGGCCAGATAGAGCAAGAGAACTGCCCCGATCAGTATCACGACAACGACGATCCGTTTGGTATCCCGTGTCCAGGTGTTGGCGTTTTCGGACATTGAAATGCAGGTACCCTTCTGTAGCACCTAAGCGACTGCTATTCCGCTGTGGGGGAGCAACCAGACCGTTTTCTGGCTGAACCGCAGCGATTCGATTATATCGCAGACAACCGCAATATACCAGCGTCTACAGCAGCAGGGAACCAAGTCGACGCAAGACGGGCAAGGGCACGCGCCGGGCCAGGGTGGTCCACCGGGGGGATAGTTCCATAGCCTGACCTGGTTCTTCCAGATGAATCAGGACAGCAACTTCATCGCAGCGGTGAAACTTGGGGCAATAAACGCATTCGCTCCAGATCTTTGGGGTCAGGGTCCAGCGATCAACCACGTGAAAGCCGGATCTCTGAAAGAGACGGGGGCGTAAGGTGAGCGCGCAGACGTGGTCGAGCTCACGCTCGCGCGCCAATTCCAGCAGGGCGGCCACGAGCCTGCCGCCCAGGCCATTGCCCTGAAAGGCCTCCGCGACCGCCACTGAACGGATTTCGGCCAGCCCGACAGTCAAGGCAACCAACGATCCGCAAGCGATGATGGTATTGTCATCTTCGGCTATCAGGAAATCGGCAAGTACCGATGACACCTGAGCTTCGCTCCGGGGTAACATGCGATTGCGGGCAGCGAAGCTGTTCACCAGCTCGGATATGGCAGGAACGTCGGCCCCGATGGCAGGCCGGATGTTGATTTCGTTCAAAAACACACCTCTTGAAAACGAATCGTCATAGCTGTGAAAAGACCGTGGAAAGACGCTCTACCACCAGGTCGATCTCCTCTCGCGAAATAATCAGCGGGGGTACCAGACGGAGCACATTGGCGCCGGCACCCACAGTCAACAGGCCTTGTTCGTGCCCCGCTTCGACGACGGTCGAAGCAGGGATATCCAACTGGATTCCGATCAGCAAACCCTGGCCTCGAATCCCTTCAATATGAGAGCTGTTGATTTCAGAAAGACGGTCGAAAAAATAGGCGCCCTTCGCCCGAACATCCGCCAGAAACTCAGGCTGGCTGATGCGCCCGACAACCGCTTCAGCAACCGCGGCCACCAGAGGGCCGCCGGCAAAGGTGCTGGCATGGTCGAAGGCATGAATTGCGCCGGCGACCTGGTCGGTCATAAGGATTGCCGCCATGGGCAGGCCTCCCGCCAGGGGTTTGGCAACTGTGAGAAGATCGGGAGAAACTCCGTATCCCTGATATGCCCACAGATGCCCGGTGCGGCCCAGCCCACACTGAACCTCATCGAATATCAGCAAGGAGTCGTGAGTGTCGCATAGCTCCCGGAGTCCTTTCAGAAAACTGGCTTCGGCTGGCAGAATACCAGCCTCTCCCTGTATAGGTTCCACGATCACCGCGCAGATCGAGTCGTCGATCTCTCTTGCCGCGGACGCCAGGTCGTTGAAGCGGGCAAAGCGAACGCCGGGCATCAGGGGCTCAAAGGGTTGCCGGTACCTGGGCCGATCGGTGGCTGCCAGGGAACCGAAAAGGCGGCCATGGAAACCACCGCTAAAGGCGACAATTGTGGATTTATCCTTGCCGTGCTGTTCGCGGGCATAACGGCGTGCGAACTTGAAAGCACCCTCGTTGGCGCTGGCGCCGCAATTGGCGTAATGCACCTTGTCGGCAAAGCTGGTTTCGCACAGCAACTTCGCCAGCCGGGCCTGGGGAGCGGTGTGATACAGGTTGCTGACGTGCCATAGCTTTCCCGCCTGTTCGGTCAACGCCGCCAGGCTCGCTGGGTCCCCATATCCCAGGGAATTCACAGCAATGCCGGCAACGCAATCGAGATACTCCTTGCCTGCCGAGTCGAAGACTCGACAACCTTCCCCTCGCTCCAACACGAAGTCGGGGCGAGCGTATACCTGCAGGACATAGTTCTTTTCCAGATCGATCACAGTTTGGCTTTCCATCAATCCTTCACTCCTTGCCACATCGTTACGCAGTCCCGCGGCAGCGGGGTAAGCGGCTATCCAACAACGACGGCGGTGCCGCGGCCGCTTCGTAAGCCAGCGATATCGGTGATCACAGCCTGATGCACACCGTTCATAACGGCTTCGGAAGCCGAGCGCACCTTGGGCACCATGCCACCATTGATACGACCCTCGGCCACGTGGCCTTCTACTTGCTGCGCGGTCAGTTCGGACACTGGCATCGAATCCCAACTATCCAGCATGACACCCGGCACGTTGCTTACAAAGACCAGCTGCTCGGCTTCAAGGGATGCCGCAAGGGCAGCGGCCACCTGATCGGCATTGACATTGTAGGACTGCCCGTCAACCCCCAGGGACAGGGGAGAGACCACCGGCACGATCCCGGCATCCAGCAGTGCCCACAGTTTTTCGACCCGCACCTCAACAACCTTTCCAACATAACCGATATCAACGCCTCTGGGCCGAAGGGGCTGCACCCGGATCAGGCCCAGGTCAACGCCGCTCAAGCCCAGAGCGTTAACGCCGCCGTTGACCAGCCAGCGGGTCACCCGGGTATTGACAGCCCCGCTCAAGACCATCTTGACCAGGCGCAGACTGTCAAAACTGGTGACTCGCAAGCCCTCGACAAAGTCAAAGGGAACGCCCAGGCGGCCATGCAGGTCGGCAATCTCCTTGCCGCCGCCATGAACGACAACGACGTTGGACTGTTCACTGATAGCCTTGACTGCTGCAACGAGTTCAGCCAAAAAGCTGTCGTCGTCTATCTCGTTTCCGCCGACCTTCACAACGATGACTTGACCAATTGTATCACAGGTGTTCATGGAGAGATCCTTGTGGTTTTGCATTCATACAGCCACACGAGGTTTCAGCGGATTCAGGCGCTTCAAACCATACCGTAGACAAGTTGGCCGATGCGCCAGGCACTGGATCATGGCAGCCCCAGCGTCTCGTCCAGACCAAATACAACATTCATGTTTTGCAACGCCTGTCCAGCGGCCCCTTTGAGCAGATTGTCGATGCTGCTGGTAATGATCAGAGTTCGGGTACCAGGCACCGGAGTAAGCCCGATGACACACCGGTTGGATCCGGCCGAATGCTTCATAGTAGCAGGCTCAATGCCAGGCAGCACCTGCACGAAGGGTTCCGTTTCATAGGCTACCCCAAAGGCAAAGAACAGATCGGCCTCGCCGACACCTTCTGGCAGAGTCAGATAGATCGTCGACAGGATACCGCGGCTCACCGGGACCAGGTGGGGAGAGAAAATAAACCGCGGCTTGCCTGAAGCGGTGGATAGGACCTGGCTCATACCACCGCCAAAGGAGAGTTCCTGTTCCATCTCTGCAATGTGCCGGTGGGCGTAACCGATGCTATAGGGCGACAGGTTTTCGTTGGCCTCGACGAAGCTGGTCATTAACTTAGGTTTCCGCCCGGCACCACTGACGCCCGATTTGCTATCCACGATCACTTGCCCCGAGAGCCAACCCAATTGAGCCAGGGGCCATAGCGCCAGAATGACACTGGTCGGATAACAGCCAGGATTGGCCACCAGCTCGCTGCCAGCGATCTTATCCCGGTAAAGTTCAGGCAGACCATAGACCGCCTCGGCCAACAGATCTTTCTCGGTGTGTGGCGTTGCATACCAGTGCTCATAGGCCATAGGGTCGCGCAGGCGAAAATCGGCGCTGAGATCGATCGCCTTGACACCTGCCTTGCGCACGGTCGCGACTGCCTTCATGGAAGCTGCATGGGGAAGACAAACAAAGACCAGGTCGGCTTTGGTCAGGGGTGCCCTTGCCAGCGGTAACAGTGGATCGTGCCAGGAACAGGGATAGACCTGGGAAAGTGTCCGACCAGCGTAACTTTCCGAGGTCAGCCAGGCAAGTTCCACTTCAGGGTGGCCCCGCAACAGTTTGACCAGTTCGATGCCTGTATAGCCTGTCGCACCGATGACACCTGCTCGTATCATGCAATTCCTCCAACAAAAAAAGCTCTCCATCTGGAGAGCTCAGCCGCAGTCATCAACCTTGAAAACCGGCCCATGCCAACCATCCAGACTTACGTCCGGGTCATGACATCAGGCCTCCTGGGGAAGTACAAAGTTGTGTTCATGATTGTTGCTCGGGGTTATAGCATAGAATTACAGGGCTGTCAAACGCCGCGCGACCGGGGGAGAGCATACATCGGCTGGGTGAGAATGGCCTAATCCTGATCTTCCTGCAGGGTGAAATCGGCCTCCATCGGCTCATTGAAGCCCTCTGGACCGTCAGACGACGCATCCGGCTCATCGTCCACCGTCGTGGATCTCCCTCGTTTTCTGTCAGGCGACCTCACGGTGGGGCGCCGAAGCCGTAAGGGAACTATCCTGGGAATGGCACGCGCGATGCGTCCTGTGGTCGTCTGCTCGGAGCCTTCCTGGCGGACGCTGTTCACTAGTTCGGCTGAATATTCCCGGCCCCGCGCTACTGCCTCGGCGAAGACCTCCCGCAGCGCATCCCCTTCCATCCTTACGCCGGTGACATACCACTGGTAGACCATCTGGCCGATGGCGTAGGTTCCGGCGTAGGCAATGCCAACTTTGGGTACGAGGCCGATTCCAGGCAGCAAGCCCACCAGCGAGCGCGCCATCTGTCGCCAGATGAATCCGAATCCTACCACCGCTGCCAGTTGGGGAATCACCTCCCTGGCGGTACCGGTTTCGCCCATCAGAAGGCCGATCTTGTAAGCCAGCAATAGCTGATTCTTGGTGAGAACGATGCTATCGGCGACCGTTAGAGGAATCAACAGGCCGGGAACCAGTTCACCAATGCCTGTGCCAAAGGAGTAGGCAGCATTGGTTACCGAGGTATCGTTGACCAGCTTTTTGGCCACTACCGGTCTCAGCGCCGGATAGGCGCGAGCGAGCGCAACCTCTCGATCGGGGAATGCCGCCACGATTCGGGGATACAGGATTTCCTCAACCTCATCCGGATCATCCAGAGCACAGACCACAAAACTCTGAGCGAGCGGAATCGAATCTTCAACACCAAAGCCGGCAGCTGCCAGCACCTGTTGGGCAAGGATATGGGGTTTATCCAGTACCAACAGCGTATTCGGCGACTGAGCCACAAGGTCAGTCATGGTGGAGGTGCGCAACTGATCAAGGCTGTCAAACAGAACCAGCACCAGGTCGTACCGGGCAAGGGTAGAAATCTCGTCCCGGGCCGGATCCAACCGGTACACAGGCGCAGCCGTGATTGGTTGTCCTATCGCGTGGGGACCTTGTTGAAGCATAGCCTGCAATGCAGCTACCTTGTCGGGCGGGCCCAGGAGAGCCAGACGCGGCAGGAGCAACGCCTCATCGCGCAGCGACA
The DNA here is from genome assembly GCA_034717495.1 of Chloroflexota bacterium. Taxonomy (NCBI): domain Bacteria; kingdom Bacillati; phylum Chloroflexota; species Chloroflexota bacterium. The sequence goes on from JAYELL010000077.1 coordinate 11,732, forward strand.
TCAGATCAATCTCCCCCAACATCTTCCAGATGTGTCCAACACTAGTCCATGATGCCATGGCAACTCCCAGAATTACTCTGACTCACACGACGCAGGAAATGGCAGGACTCATCCCACAATGCCATCTTCGCCAACAGCACCCTTCAACAGGTCAAGCAATTGCTCCTGTTGCTCCAGGGGCGGCAGGCCCTTGAATTCCTGGTTAGCGATATCCAGTCGTCCCCGCTCGTCCATGGGATGATATCTCAAAAGCAAGGCATGACCCACCCGCGGCGAGCGCTCAACGGAAACCAGTTGCCGGAGGTAAATCACGGTGGACTTTCGCAGCGGCGTATTTACCACAAGACTCTCATCGTCTACGATGACTTTCGTCAGCGCGCGCGGCACCGTCATCACTGAAAACACAATGGCCAACAGCACAAGGAGCCAGCCATACTGAGCTGGACTTTTCACCTGGGTGACCAGAGCCAGCAGCACAAGGAGCAGGGGAACCAGGTATAACAGCCGAAAGCCCCAGCTAGTTCGAAAGATCTGTGCTTGCGTATTCATCTCTTGTTTCAGGCCAGGCTTTTTTGCTCAACATGCCAACCGAAAATCGGGTCCAACCCAGGAATTGCGTCGTGGCGATGCGTTCTGTATAATCGTAGCGGTGATTACTCAATCCTGAACTTTCTGATTTTGACAGGCCTTCGCTGCCAGCAGGCCCCATTCCGGGGCAATCGACAGTATACATCAGCCGGGAGTTTCCTTCAAATCGATGCCGGGAAATTAAACCTGAATGTCTCCAGCCACACAGATTGAGAAGCCGTCCACCTACAGCGCGATGGGCACCGTCGTGCAAGCAAAGGCAGGACACTACACCGTTCTGACGTCAAACGGCGAGGTTGAATGCCGGATTCGCGGCCGCCTCAAACGGTCGAGCGAGGGACGCTTAACGGCCAACCCCATCGCGGTTGGCGATCAAGTACGTATCGATGTTTTCGCATCCAGGCGCGGCGTTGTGGAAGAAGTTCTTCCGCGAACGCGAGTCTTCTCGCGAAGAGCCCGTGGATGGCCGCCCCGGGAACAGATCATCCTGGCCAACCCCGACCAGGCTGTCTTTGTCTTCTCTTGCCACGAGCCTGATCCCAATCCCCGCCTGATTGATCGTTTTCTTGCCATTGCCGAGGCTGCGGAGCTTCCCACCATCCTGTGCTTCAACAAGGTGGATCTGCTGGTTGATCGGGAAATCGACAAGACCCTCCTCATCTATGAAAAGATCGGCTATCCAGTACTGCGTACCAGCGCCGTCAGAGGGGATAGCCTCGATGAGCTGAAGGAAGCACTGACCGATAAGATCAGTGTACTCAGTGGACCCTCTGGTACAGGCAAGTCCAGCCTGATCAACGCCATTGAACCTGATTTCAGGCGGAAGGTAACTGACATCAGCCAGTGGAGTGGAAAAGGGGTGCATACAACGGTTGAAACGGTTCTTCTGCCGCTCGGTTTCGGCGGCTTCATCGCAGACACCGCCGGTATTCGCCAGCTTGTTCCCTGGGATATGGACAAGGACCTGGATTGGTGCTATCGGGAGTTTCGCCCCTTCCTCAACGACTGCCAATACAGCGATTGTTTTCATACTCACGAACCAGGTTGCGCCGTTATGGATGCGGTGGAGCGGGGAAAGATCGACGAGGAACGATACGACAGCTACCAGCGCTTCTTCGAGCAAATGGAGGAGCAGACGGAGGGGTAATCGGGCGATCAGACTGGCAGGTTCGAGCTTCAGGCAAACAACCGTGCCCGGGCGCTGTCAAGCCAACCGTCGCTCGATCGTCTGCCTCACAATCTTCTCGTCGGCAGGCAAGTAGACAGGGGGATTGGCTGCCATAGCCTCGACTTCCGACAGCGTGTCCTCATGATAGCCCACCTTGAACCGCGTAAACTTGAGCCCGTGGGCTGTCGAAATGACCACTACCCGTTCGTGGCGTTTTATCTCCCCCCGTTCGACCAGCTTGTGCAGAACAGCTAACGCCACTCCGGTGTGGGGACAGCAGTACATGCCTGTCAGGTCGGCCCGGGCCGCAGCGTTGGCCAATTCATGCTCTGTGGCCTGTTCCACGATTCCGTCGAACTGCTGCAGGACCTTGATGGCCTTCTCGTAGCTGACCGGATCCCCGATCTGGATTGCCGATGCCAGGGTTTTCCGGGCCGTTACGGCGACCTTCTCCCGAAAGTCCCCAAGATAGCTTTGATAGAGAGGGTTGGCCTTGGCCGCCTGGGCAGCGACCAAACGAGGCAACCGGGAAACGATCCCCAACTCGCGCAGCAGAAGCAGTCCTTTGCCCAATGCACTGATGTTCCCAAGATTTCCCACGGGCATAATGATCCAGTCAGGCACTGCCCAATCAAACTGCTGAACGATCTCAATTCCCACCGTTTTCTGGCCTTCGATGCGCAGGCTGTTCATGCTGTTTGCCAGGTAGATGCTGTTGTCCTCCGTGACCTGCTGGACTATTCGCATACAACCGTCGAAGTCGGTATCCAGGGCCAGGACCAGAGCGCCGTTTGCGATAGGTTGAATGAGCTGTGCCGCACTGACCTTTCCGCGGGGTAGAAAGACGATGGTGGGAATACCGGCCGCGGCACCGTAGGCAGCCAGGGCTGCAGAGGTATCACCGGTGCTGGCACAGGCGACAGCCTTAACCGGACTATTTCCGCTGCGAATCATCTGGTTCACAACGCTGACCAGCACGGTCATGCCGAGGTCCTTGAAAGAGCCGGAATGGCTGTTTCCACACATCTTGACCCAGAGATCCTCAACCCCCAGCTGTTGGCCCAATCGATTTGCCCAGAACAGGTTGGAGTTTCCCTCAAACATTGACACGATATTCTCCTCGTGAATGTCGGGGACTACCCACTCCTGTTTTCCCCATACACCACTGCCATAGGGCCATTGCGTGGTGCCTACCCGCTGGTCCATCAACCGCATCCAGGCGATCGGACTGCGATCCCTGAGCGCGTTCACATCGTGGATTACCTCAAGAAGGCCACCACATTGGGGGCAGCGGTAGATTACCTCATAGAGCGACCAACGTCCTTCACAGCCGCGCACACACTGAAAACAGGCTGAGTATGCCATGCCATGCCGCTCCTAAATCAGCATTGGGGGATCCGGCCAATAGGTAGATCTTTAAGGGATAGAAGCAGTCTAGCACCGTTCGCAAGCGGTGTCAAAGGGAACTTCTTCTGCTTCTTCGAATGTATCATTCTTGTCATAGCAGCAGACCTACACTACAATATGAATCAAGAGAAGATCAGCGACCTCTGCGCCGGAGGTCTGCGTAATCAGCGTTCCTCCGTAGAGTCTTGAGGAAAACGCGGAAATGAACTGCAGCGCTGTCCTGAGCAACGTCCCGAACTTGACTTCGGCGAGCTCAGTCGAACCGCCTCCTCACGGAGCGCTTGCTAGCTCTCACATCGGCTAGCTCACGCACCGCTTGCTGCCTCCCGGCACGCCGACCTCTCGGCCCGCCTGCTGGCGTAGCGTGGCGGTGAGCCAGGTCGAACCGTCGAGGGGCGGTGTCGAAGTTCCAGGTTCTGACTTGTCCAGGTCAGGAAATCAATTGAGTACAAGCAAGGAATACAAGGAAGCTGGCCATGAGAAGATCCGACTATGATGACTACCTTCGCCGTCAGCGCGCCCAGGGCGAACCCACACGAACGTTGACGGCAAGTCAACTGAAGCAGATCGAGAACGCCTTTGAGGAAGTAAAACAACAGGCGAAACAGTGGGAAACCGCGGCCAGGGAATGGGAAACTGCGGCGAAGAAGGCTCAGGAAAGAGCCAGTGACTATGAGGAAAAAACCAACTATTGCAAACAGCTGGTCGAACAGGCCCGGCAACAGTCTGCAGACTGGGAGGCCCGGGCGCGTGAATTAAGGGCCGCAGTAGTCGAAGCCCGGGAGCAACCGGAAGAGAAGGATCAGGAAATCGACGACCTGAAGACCGAAATGCTGACGGCAGAGGAGAGCATAGAAACGTTGCAGTCCGATGCCCAGGCCTCCGATACCAGGATCGCCGAGTTGCAGGAAGAACTGCTCCACCAGGAGGCGGAATACCGCAACAGCCGTCGGCGGCTTGAGCGTTTGTTCGCCAACCAGACAGAACAGGATAAACGGTCAATGCTTCTGGAAATGCTGCCGGTGCTGGACAACCTGCAACGGGCCCTCGATTTTACTCCGGGACAGCAGCCAGACGCCGACACACTTCGCGAGGGCGTCGAGTTGACGCGCAGAACGTTTGTCAACGTATTGGAAAAAAATGGGATACAGGCGATCGATGCGGTTGGCCAGCCATTTGATCCCACGATCCACGAAGCAATCGGTTTGTTGCCCGCGCCAGGCCTGGCCCCGGATACCGTAGCGGCTGTGGAGCAACAAGGATATCGATACGGTGACGACATATTGCGTCCAGCCCGCGTGTTGGTGACACCTGGATAAAGATTTTTGCAGATATACCCGATTCGGTCGTTTCCTAGTCGAGGAAAGAGGTGCCCGTGGATATCAAGGACTATTACCAGGTTCTAGGTGTTGACAAAAACGCCACCCAGGACACTATCAAAAAAGCCTATCGCAAGATGGCTCGCACTTACCATCCTGATGTAAATCCGGGCGACAAGGCATCCGAGGAACGCTTCAAGGAAGCCAATGAGGCCTACGAAGTCCTGTCCGACCCGGAAAAGCGAGGCAAGTACGATCGGTTTGGGGCCCGGTGGCGCGAGTATGAACAGATGGGTGGACAACCGCAGGACTTCAACTGGGAGCAGTGGGCCGGTGCTGGTGCAGGTGCACGACAACGCGGGCAACGAAGCGGTACACGCACTGTTTCCCCAGAAGAGTTCGAACAGATTTTCGGCAACCAGCAAGGGGCAGATTTCTCCGATTTTTTCGAAACCCTGTTCGGCGGGGACGCCCGATATCGCACCGCCCGGACCGAAGGTGGTTTTCAGCCTCGCCCGCGACAAGGCCGAGACAGTACAGTCCCGGTCCAACTTAGCCTGAACGAAGCGTTCAACGGCACAACGCGTTCGATTCAATACGATGATGGCAGGGTCATCGAAGCCAAGGTCCCCCCGGGCGTGCGCACCGGATCCAAGGTGCGACTCCGCGGCCAGGGAGAATCGGGGGCCGGTGGCGGCGGAGCCGGCGACCTTTACCTGAATATCGAGGTCTTGCCAGATAACACGTTCAATCGCACCGGAGATGATCTGAACATCACGATTCCGGTAGACCTGTTTGAACTGCTTCTCGGAGGCTCCGTCCAGGTGCCAACCATGGATAAAACGGTGCAGTTGACCATCCCCAAGGGTACGACAAATGGCAAGACGTTCCGTCTGAATGGCCTGGGCATGCCCAAGCTGAAAAACCGCGATGAACGTGGAAATCTTTTCGTCACCATCGATACCAGGTTACCTGAAAAATTGAGTGATGCCGAGGTTGAACTTGTCAAGCAGTGGCAGCAAACTCGAAGACGAGGAGGCGACAATGGCTGATCCGCAAGTAGACAAGCCCCGCTATACCCGCATTTTGGCTGCCGAACTCGCCGGCGTGTCCGTGCAATTCGTGGAAAAATGTGAACAGAACGAACTCGTCCGTGTCCGGTCAGAAGCTCCCGGTACGCACTGCTACAGCATTCTGAATGTCCGGGAACTGGTTCGGATTCGAGATATGGTCGAGATATTGGAGCTGGATTTCGATACCGTCGAGGTAGTGCTCAACATGCGCAGTCAGATCGTCGACCTGCGGCAGCAAATCGGCCAATTGGAACAAGAGCTTGAGCAGCGCGAGCAAGAACTGTTGAGCCAGGTCTACCAGATGCGACGTCGAATGAGTCTCGCAGGCAGCTGGGAATAGCTGCCCACCGTTATTCCACATGTCCAGAGATACGTCACAGCTTCCACCCACCCACATGCGGCGATCCGACCGTGCAGTGGAGGATGATGCATGGATAGGGAGTTTTTTGAGCGAGGCGCCCTTTGGAATCCTTGCCACCGAACGTGATGGACAGCCTTTCGTCAACAGCAATCTCTTTGTCTACGATGGAGCCAGTCGCTGCATCTACATACACACTGCCCGCACGGGCCGCACGCGAGACAATATCGAGGCCAACAACCGGGTGTGCTTCCACGTGGCAGCGATGGGCCGCCTTTTGCCCGCCGATGTGGCGCTGGAGTTCAGTGTTGAATACGAAGGTGTTACTCTGTTCGGGCGGGCAACCATCATCGCCGACAGGGATGAAGCCAGCTATGGCCTGCAGCACCTGCTGGACAAGTATTTCCCCCATCTGAAGCCTGGCCGCGATTACCGGCCCATCATAGAAGAGGAACTGAGCCGCACTACGGTGATCCGGATCGACATCGAGGGAATCACGGGCAAACGTAAGGCTGCGGATACTGGCTTTCCCGGTGCCTTCCTGTTCGGAGAAATGGCAGGCTGAGCCACCCAACGGCTGGTTTGGCCCGAGTTCGGTTCAGCCCGATGACATGCTTTTCGCCATACCGATCACCCCGTGCATCGCTTCATCGCCACTGGCCCCGCCGCCAACGCTCAGGTCATCGACCAGAGCCATCAGATCCACCCCGTCCACAGCCGCAACTGCAGCACACAGCTCTGGAAAGGACCCGGGCAACACCTGCCATTTGACTGGCTGGGCCATTGCGCCGGCAGCCAGCGCCCCAATGGCCTGAAACATCATCTGCGATCCGGTCTGAAAGGCGATCACGGCAGCCGCCAGCCGATGGGCCAGATAGACTTCCGGCCTGGCGCCGGCGAATTCCAGGTGGTTACTGAGGTTGTAATGATGAATGGCACAGCGGTTCGGATCGTGGGCCGCATAAGCACGACTCAGCTCGGTCGCCTGGATCGTTGCCGATTGGGCGGCCGCGCTGGATTGAGAAGTCAGATTGGAGAAAAAGCCCGACGCCGGGGGCTCAGGCATTCTCTACCCAGGCCCTTGCTCGCTTGGCAGCGGAAGACGCGTCGGGCGCAAACAGGTCCGCTTGAATCTCCTCGGCAAAGCCATCGGTGACAGGAGCGCCGCCCACCATGATGGCAACCTGGTCACGTACACCCGCCTCTTCCAGGGCTTCGACGGTGGCTCTCATGCTGGTCATGGTGGTCGTGAGCAACGCACTCATGCCGACGATCTGCGGTTGGTGCTCTTCGACAGCCTTCACAAAGGCTTCCGGTGACATATCGACGCCCAGGTCAACGACCTCGAAACCGGCACCTTCCAACATCATGATCACCAGGTTTTTGCCAATGTCGTGCAGGTCACCGCGAACGGTTCCGATAACTGCCTTGCCCACCGGTTGGATGTCGGCAGCCACCAGGTGAGGCCGCAAGACGGTCATGCCCTGCTTCATGGCACGGGCGGAGATCAACATCTCAGGCACAAAACACTCCTGGTTCTCGAACATGCGCCCAACCTCGGTCATGGCGGCAACCATGCCGTCGTTGAGAATCTCTGCCGGACCGATTCCAGCATCCAGGGCCGCCTGAACATTGTCGGCAGCGCCCTGGGCATCACCATCGATGATGCAATCGTAAAGTTGGTCGAGGATTTCTTCGGACATAATCTGGTCCTTTCATTGGAAGAGTTTCACAGGCGTCGGTGGGTGATTGGGCAAATCAATGACGCCGCTATTATACCTCATTTGCAACAGCTGACCATGTTGGCGTGACAACCGGCGGGCCACAGCGTACAGCCTGCGCCAACGGCTGGCTGTGGGAGACAGGCACAATACTTACGATTCTCAATCATCCAGCCAGTTCATCGTGCGCTGCACAGCCTTTAGCCACCCCCTGTACAATTTATCCCGGGTCGCCCCACCCATCCGGGGTTGCCACGTAGTGTCGATCTGCCAGTTTTCTGTCATCTCTTCCAGGCTCTTCCAGAAACCGACAGCGTAGCCGGCCGCGTAGGCAGCGCCCAGGGCCGTGGTCTCAGCAACGACAGGCCGCACCACTGGCATATCCAGAATATCCGATTGAAACTGCATCAGCGTATCATTGTAAACCATCCCGCCATCAACCTTAAGCGCGGTGACCTGGACACCAGAGTCCTTTTCCATCGCGTCCAGGACCTCCCGTGTCTGGTAGGCGGTAGCTTCCAGGGCAGCGCGGGCAATGTGGTTCTTGTTGATAAAGCGCGTGAGCCCTACAATCACGCCACGAGCGTCAGACTGCCAGTAGGGTGCAAACAGACCCGAAAACGCCGGCACGATGTAGATCCCGCCGCTGTCGGGCACTTCTCTTGCATAATCCTCGACATGATGAGAGAAATCGAAAAAGTCGAGGTTATCCCGGAGCCACTGCACGAGAGCACCGGTGACGGCGATTGAGCCCTCCAACGCGTAAACAGTCGGCTCATCACCGAACTTATAGCAGAGAGTTGTCAGCAAACCACTCTCGCTGGGAACAATGTCGGTCCCGGTATTCATGATCATAAAACAGCCGGTGCCATAGGTGTTTTTGACCTGTCCAGGACAAAAACAGGTTTGTCCAACGGTAGCAGCCTGTTGATCCCCCAGGTCCCCGCAGACCGGCACATTGTTCCAATACCCGTAGATATCGGGATCGCTGGATGGTCGAATCTCCGGCAACATACGCCTGGGAATATCCATAACCGCCAGTATCTCATCGTCCCAGGTCAGGGTCTTCAGATCCATGAGCATGGTCCGGCTGGCGTTGGTCACGTCGGTAATATGAGCACCACGACCGGGACCGCCAGTCATGTTCCAGATCAACCAGGTGTCCATGGTGCCGAAAATGGCCTCCCCTTTTGCAGCGGCCTCACGCACACCTTCGACGTTTTCCAGAATCCACTTGATCTTGGGGCCGGCGAAATAGGTGGACAGCGGCAGGCCAACCGTTGCCCGAAAGCGATCCTGGCCACCCTCGCTCGCCAACTGGCCACAGATATGGTCGGTGCGCGTATCCTGCCAGACAACAGCGTTGTAGAAGGGCTTGCCGGTGTTTTTATCCCATACAAGGGTCGTCTCGCGCTGGTTGGTGATGCCAATAGCCGCCAAGTCACCGCTGTCGATCCCGGCCATGTCCATGGCAACCGCGATGACCTCCTGGGTGCGCTGCCAGACCTCCATGGCATCGTGCTCGAGCCAACCCGGCTTGGGCAAAATCTGTTCGTGCTCAAGCTGGTGGTTGCCGACAACACCGCCACCATGGTCGAAGATCATGAATCGGGTGCTGGTCGTACCCTGATCGACGGCACCTACATAGTTGGCCATGTTTGGAACTCCTGACTATCAGGTCACAAAGGAGACGGGGTCGGAATATTGCAACGTATCGGCTCTTTCCGATTGAGTCAATTTTTCCACCACTGCTGCGAATCCGCTATGCATGTTGGCGCCATGATCGACATCCCCAATGGGGGAGTCCAGATCGGTCAGGAATTCCTTGTTTTCAGCCAACACCTCTCGGGCTGGTTTCGATGACAGCGACTGAAATAGCAGGTCCGCGCGCAAAATCGCGCGGACCTGCCATGCAAATCACTCAGGACTTCGCGTCGGCGAATCCCTCTTCGCTTGTATTGGAGAAAAGCTCGTCGAGCGAGAGATCAGCCCAGGCTTCCACTAAAGCTGTATCCAGGCCAAGCTCCTTGGCGACGCCGTTGCCGTACGCCGGATCAGCCAGGTAGAAGTGAACAAGCTGGCGAACCCTGATCCGTTCGGGTACACCCTCCATGGCTGCTGCGATATTTCCGAAGAGTTGCCCCTGCTGATCCGCGGTCATGAGCCGGAACAGATCGCCTGGTTGAGAATAGTCATCATTACCGTCGCGATGGTCGTAGCGGCCGGCATCGCCGGAGATATTGAGAGGCGGTTCGAGATACCGGGAATCCTCTTCCGGGCCTCCCATGCTGTTGGGCTCATAGTTGACCGCGCCACCAGCATTGTCATCGAAACGCATTTTGCCATCCCGGTGATAGGTGTTCACTTCGGATCGCGGCTTGTTGACCGGCAATGCAGCATAGTTGACACCGATTCGATAGCGATGAGCATCGGCGTAGGACATGATCCGGGCCTGAAGCATCTTGTCAGGTGAGAACCCTATTCCGGGCACAATGTTCGATGGCTCGAAGGCCGCCTGTTCGATCTCGGCATGATAGTTCTCTGCATTTCGGTTGAGTTCCATAATTCCCACATCGATCAACGGGTAGTCGCCGTGGGGCCAGACCTTGGTCAGGTCGAAGGGGTTGAGATCGTAGGTCCCGGCCTCTTCTTCTGACATGATCTGAACACAGAATCGCCACTTCGGGAAATCCCCGCCTTCAATGGCCTCAAACAGATCCCGCTGGGAGCTTTCCCGGTCTTTCCCGATGATTTCGGCACCCTCGGCATTGGTCCAGGTTTTGATGCCCTGCATCGTCTTGAAATGGAATTTCACCCAGAATCGCTCGTCCTGGTCGTTAATGAAGCTGTAGGTGTGGCTCCCGTAGCCATTGATAAAGCGGTAGCTCTGAGGCAGACCCCGGTCGCTGAACAGGATGGTCACCTGGTGCAGGCTCTCGGGGGAGAGAGACCAGAAGTCCCACATCGCGGTGTTGGAGCGTATATTGGTCTTGGGATCGCGCTTTTGGGTATGGATGAAATCGCTGAACTTGTAGGGGTCGCGCACGAAGAAGACCGGGGTATTGTTGCCAACCATATCCCAGTTGCCTTCTTCCGTGTAGCATTTCACCGCGAACCCGCGCACATCTCTTTCGGCATCGGCCGCACCCCGCTCACCGGCAACCGTGGAGAAACGAACGAGAAGATCAGTCTCCTTGCCAATCTCGGAAAAGATATTAGCCTTGGTGTACCTGGTGATATCGTGGCTCACGGTCAGGGTGCCGAATGCCCCGGAACCTTTGGCATGCACAACCCGCTCCGGGACCCGTTCACGGTTGAAGGTCGCCATCTTCTCAAGAAGTTGGTAATCCTGCAAAAGCACCGGGCCGCGCGGCCCTGCCGTCTGGGTGTTCTGGTTGTCGCCAATGGGATTGCCGTGGGAAGTCGTCAACTTTTTGCGATCAGTCATGGTTATCTCCTTTGGTCTACCTGTTGGGCTCGTGATGCCGAACGTTTGCCAAGCCTGCAAGTGAATCAGTCAACTTGCAGGACATTATACAATAGACGATCAATCGGTGTCTAGTTGTCCGATCAAAAGACGCGCGTGCCGCCTGTATGGGCTGGAGTTGCTCCATCCCCGGTTCTGCGCTATACTTGCCCGACGCAAGCCTCATCATTGTGATCCTCACCGGCGGTAGTTTGGGATGCCATCTTGAGTTGACCCGGAAGCTGGTCGCCGGCTGTGCGTTGGTGGATCAGATCAAGAGAGAGGAATCAGCCACTCCAGGAGGACACCGATATGTCAAAACGTAGCCTGCTGCTAACCCTTCTTTTATTGATCGGGTTGGTAGCATCAGCCTGTCAGGCGCCCGTGGCAGTCGCACCAGCGCCCGCCGACAACCCCGATGCACCGGCCGTCGAGCCGGACGAGGAACCGGTCGTAGAGGAGAACGCAACCCCGACCGCCGAACCGGCGAGCGCCACCCAGCAGCCTGAGCCTACAGAACCCCCTGTCGAAGAGCTGGCCGCGGAAACGGAAGGGTCGAACGCCGAGACGGTGGAGGGTGGGGAGATGGAGGGAGCGCCCCCGGACCCGCTGGCAGCCGATCCAGATCGGCCCGGCTTTGCCATGGATGGATCGCCAAGCCTGGGTGACCCGGATGCACCGATCGTCATCATCGACTTTTCGGATTTTCAGTGACCGTTCTGCCGTCGCCACGTGTTGGAGACAGAACCACAACTGAAGGACACCTATGTCGCCGATGGCCAGGTACGATTGATCTATAAGCACTACCCCTTGCCAAATCACCCGTTGGCCGCCAAGGCAGCGGAAGCATCAGAATGTGCATCCCAGCAGAACATGTTCTGGGAGATGAAGAGATTGTTGTTCGAGACTGACGACGAATGGGGCCGGGCAAGTGATCCGGCAGACCTCTTCGAAAACTATGCTGCTGACCTGGATCTGGACACGGCCGCCTTTCGCGCCTGCTATGACAGCGGCCAGGCGCAACAACGCTGGCAAGAGGATGTAATGCTCGGCCAGAGTGCCCAGGTTTCTGGCACGCCCAACTTCTTCGTCATTCGCATGGCGGATCACACCGGAACCAGGATTCCCGGTTTCGTGGATTTTGCCCAGTTCCAGCAACTCCTGGATCAGCTGTTGGCCACACCGGAAAGCTAAGTGCCATCTGGTTGATCCGCTACAGAACGTCGGACATCAAGGAATCCTGCTCAGCGGCGCATCGCGCGCAGTAGCCAGTCGCATCGAGTTGCGCCGAGTGTTTGGTGCAGATAACAAAAATCTCCATGCGCTCGCCAGAGAGAAACTGTTTGCGTATGGTGCCCTCGATCGCCAGATAGGGGCAATTGGTCTCTCGCAACACATCGGGAACCGAACAGGTATCACAGATCTTGCGGTGCCAGTGGCGGGACTCCCGTCCTTTCGACAATCGGCATTCGATGGTCTCCTGACCGCGAAAGTAATCCTCAAAGTAAAACCGGCAGTTTGGGGGGGCATTCTTGCTCATAGATTTTTCAACCTCTTGTTTATGAAGCCATTGAGACCGGGTTACCTGGTCCCTACCGGCGGAAACCTTGCAGCTTCCTGCAGTTTCAGTTAAAGCATAACAAGCACGATGCCCAACACGGTCACGCCGGCGCCGACGATCTCGTTAACCCGCGGCACCTCGCCCAGCAGCAGCATCCCAAGCAAGATACCAAGCGTGACCTCCTGAGTGGCCACCAGATTGACGGTCGTCGCATGGGTGTGGCGAAGGGCAGCGTTGTAGAGCGTGTGTCCGAATCCCAGCGGAAAGATGCCCAGGGCAACAACGGCCAATATGGGGATCAACGTATAGGCGCCGGGCGTGAAGCTGGCGATCGCCGGTGGCAGACACCACAGCGCGGCAATGCCATAGACCAATGCTGCATAAACCAGCAGTGGATAGCGAGCGCGCTGCCCACGGCCTGCGACCGAGTAAAGACCGAACATGATGGCTGAGCCCAACGCCAGCAGATCACCAAAGGCCATGCGGGCATCCCAGCGGGGCTCAAAACCAGCCAGAATCACCACACCAACCACCGCAACCAGAACGCCCAGCCATTTCCTCGGGGGAATCGGCTCCTTCAAAAACCAGGCCGATGCCAGCGTGACAAAGATCGGTGCGGTGTAGACGATCGCCAACGAATGAGCGATCGTCGTGAAACTTAGCGAAGCAATGTAGAAGAGAAAATGCAGGGCGGTCACCAGTCCAAATCCGATGAACTTGGGCCAATCCCCTTCATGTAGATAGACTCTCTCCCCACGCAACCGCAAAAAAAGAAGGACGGCAACCGCTGCCACCGCCAAACGGCCTGCCGTCTTTTCGGTCGGACTGAGAGGGTCGGCCCAGCGCACCAACACGGGGCTGGTAGAAAAAAAGAAAACCGCCAGGGCTGCCAGGAGCAGACCGCGCCGGCTATCGGTAGTCGCCACCCGGGAAGCCCGGGTCCGGCCAGATGCGCCCTCGGACGTGTCGTGGGATTCTGCCACGGCTTTAACCGGGCCCTATCCGTTGGTCACCGGATGTCCCGATTTTCTACTGACCGGGTACGAGCAGCGGAAGAAAGGCCAGCGCCATGCTCAGGACAATAAGCAGGCTGACGATGATGAGAAGGATCTGCCGCCAGTCACGGCGTTTGCGTGATCTTTTTGATTTTGATTTTGCCACTTATAGGTCTCCAATGCCGGGTGAACTTGTATGATTTCCGTTGGCGATTATACCACAGCGCCGGAGACGGCAGCAAAACAGGCGATTCATTAGCCATTGGTTGCGCCAGAGAAACCCGGCTAACCCAAAAAAAGGGGGCTGCGCACAGCCTCGATTCCTCTCCTTGCCGGCAATCGCTGGATCAATTCTGTACTACAATGCCGACAATTGCAGTCGCGGCCTGACCATTTATTCCACGGACGGTGAGCTTGAGCATATAAGGCCCGTTGGGAACAAGAGTCGTGTCCCAAACACCTAACTCGCCAGCACGCGGAACCAGGATCTCGGGCTGTCCTGGATCGACCGCAAACCAGCCGTCATTCAGGCCGTATTCCAACTGATAACTGAGAAAGGCAAGACCCTCCGCGCGGCCTGTTATCGAGACATCGCCCGAAAGCGTCTCTCCGTTGCGTGGCGAGTCCAGCGATACGACCAGGGAACCGGGACCAGGAGGAGTCACAGTCGGTACAGGCGTGACCGTGGCACCAGGTGTCGCGGTGGGTGTCGGCAAAACGGGTGTGTTGGTCAGCGTCGGCGAAGCGAGCGGTTGCGTAGCAGTCGGGCTGGCAGTCACCGGTGTTTTCGTAGGGGTCGGCGTCGGCACAACGGGTGTGCTTGTTGGTGTCGCAGTCGGCAACAGCGCTGTTTCGGTCGGTGTTTGTAGCGTTGGAGTCCAGGTTGGAACTGCCGGAGTTGCTGTGCTGATCGGAGGTCCGGGCGTCTCGGTCAGCGGGGGCAACACCGTACTCGTCAGCGTTGCGGTTACCCAGGGTGTGGGCCACTGCCATGTTGCCGTAGGAATCGGTGTCCAGGTCGCGGTTGGCAGTAGGGTAGGCGTAGGTGTCCTTGTCGGTACAGGATGTATCACATCAACCCGCACGGCAGGTGATTCGTAGCGAACGCCGCGCCGGTCGACAGCTGCGACGCGCAGGACATGCGGGCCATCTTTGGGCAGGGGCCTGGTGTCCCATACAGCGAGCTGGCCTCCCTCGATCTGCTCCCGGATGGGGCCCGCTATGAGCCCCCAGGCGCCCGGGCTATAACTCTCGCCATATTCCACCAGATAGTGATCGAAGTCGGGTATTTTGGCGCTGCCCATGATCTGCACCACCCCTTCGACCGGTTGACCGTCGCGGGGTTGGGCGATCAACACCTGATAGCGGGAGGGATCCGCGCCTGGAGGCAACTTACCGGCAGCGAAGACCTCGGCCCGTCGCAATTCTGGAGGGCAAGAGCTGTCGGGAACAGTACCGGTGGCCGAGCACACCTCGCTGACGACCACGCCATTGGGAATCGGGAAACCGCGGGCCGGCTGGGATGCCAGCGCATTCGTCATGAACTGCTTCCAGATCGGCGCCGCTACCTGGGAGCCCGAAAGATCCTGATGCATAGCAGCACCGCTGCTGTTTCCCACCCAGACGCCGGCAACCAGTTCGGGGGTGTATCCCAGGGTCCAGCCATCCCGCACATCGTTGCTGGTACCCGTTTTCGCCGCTGCCGGGCGATCCAGCCGCAACGCAGAATCGGGCCCGAAGGTAGAGCTGCGAGCCTCGTTGTCTTTTAGTATGTCGGTGATCAGATAGGCATCCTGGGGTGCCGCGGCCTGCCTTCTTTCCGCTGCCATGACCCGGGCGTCGGATGAAAAAGGTGCATTGCGACAGGTCTCTGGCAACTCAGGGACGTCGAGCATTTCAAGCACGCGTCCCTCGGCATCCAGGATGCAGAGAATGGACGACGGTGCAACCCATGTGCCGGCAGTGGCCAGGCCCGCGTAGGCGCCGGTCATCTCCAACAAGGTCACGTCCCCGCCGCCCAGAGTCAGGGACAGGCCGTAGGCTGGATGACCAGGTCGGGTCAAGGTCTCGATCCCAAAACGATCGGTGACATCCAGCAAGGCGTCCACGCCCACATGCTCCAGTGCTTTCACAGCGGGAATGTTGAGGGAATTGGCCAGTGCCGTCCGCACACTGACCCAGCCATGTTCCTTGCCATCGTAATTGACAGGCACATAGGGCGGACGGCCGGGGCCATCATCGAACTCGGTGCGGACATCCTCGATCATGGTAGCCACCGTCCACCAGTCCTCGGATTGTTCGAAGGTGGCCAGATAGGTAAAGGGTTTGATACTGGAACCAGGTTGGCGCGGTGCCAGCGCCACGTTGACCTGTCCGCTGATCTCGGGGTCGTTGAAATCTGCCGAGCCAACCATGGCCAGGATTTCCCCCGTTCCCGGACGGATGGCGACCAGGGCACCGTTGCTCACATTCAAATGACGGAGCCGGTCAATCCCCTGGCGGATCGCTGTTTCCGCGCCATCCTGCAGCTCGGAGTCCAGCGAGGTGTACACCTGCAATCCGCTGCGGTAGGCGACTTCCGGGCCAAAGAGTTGTTCCAGCTGGCTGCGAACCACCATCACGAAATGCGGCGCTTTCTCCAGCCGAATGCTCTCCAGGCCGCTGCCGTGATAGGTCAGAGCCTCCAGCCAGGCAGCATCAGCCTGCTCCGGTGTGATGGCCCCATGTTGCACCATCAGCCGTAACACATCGGATTGACGCCGCCTGGCCGCTTCCGGATTCTGAAGAGGATCGTAGGTGGCAGGCGATTGAGGGAGTCCGGCCAGTAAAGAAGCCTCCGCCAGGGTCAGTTCACTGGCCGCTTTGCCGAAATAGACCTGGGAAGCCGCCTCGGCACCATAGGCCAGGTTGCCATAGTTGATCTCGTTCAGGTAGAACTCAAGCACCCTGTCCTTGTCGTAGCGCCGGGTAATTTCGGCAGCCAGGACGGCTTCCTTGAGCTTGCGACTCACAGTTCGCTCCGGCGAGAGGAAAACCAGTTTCACCAGCTGCTGGCTTATCGTGCTGGTACCGGCAATGGGTGCCTGGGTGCGCAGCGCTTGAAAGACCGCCCGCGCCAGGGCGACGGGATCTATGCCCCTGTGGTTGTAAAAGTTGGCATCCTCGGTAGCGACCGTGGCGGCGATCAGATAGGGCGAAATTTCGTCGAGCGAAACACGCCGCCTGACACCGGCCGTAGGGTCGTTGGGCGCGAGGGGCGCCTGAAGCAGTTGCCCATCCCGATCATAGATTCGTGTTGTCTGGCCCTGGTTGGCCCGCGTCGCCAACTCACCGGGCGAAGGAAGCACACGAGCCACGCCAAAATAGCCGATCAGCGTTACCCCTGCCACCGCCAGAGCGATGCAGGCAAACATGAGAATACCGAGAACAACACTGACTATGCAGCCCTCCACCCGGGAAGGTTGCGGTCTGCTGTTGGCCGGGTCTGGCGGCCGCGGCTGCCGCGCTGAAGATTGCTCTGTCATGACATCCAATTAGACGGGTTCGCTAGCCGAATTGTTCATTTTATGGCCTGCTGTACCTCCGGGGGCTGATGGTATCATGCTGAACCGGGTAGAGCAAGCTGGTTTGTTATCCAGACCTTTTGCCGTAGCTGCCAGAAAAGGCTATAATAACGGCAGAGTTACCATCGTTGGATGGTTGCTATCCGACAGAGGTGCGACCTGTCGCAACTATCCCTGGACTTGGGCCCATTGCTGGGATGAAATTGCCCAACAACGAAAGGAATTCAATATGGGCGGTTTATTGAACTCGTTGATCGGTTTTATCATCTTGATTGCCGTCGTGCTGGTCATTGCCAGCTCGGCCATCAAGGTTGTGCAGGAATATGAACGGGGCGTGATCTTCCGTCTGGGACGCCTGGTTGGCGCCAAAGGACCCGGTCTGTTCTTCATCATTCCTTTCATCGATCGAATGGTCAAGGTTGACCTTCGTGTGATCACCCTGGATGTACCCTCCCAGGAGGCGATCACCAAGGACAATGTGACCGTTTCAGTCAATGCGGTCGCCTACTTCCGGGTCGTCGACCCGGCGGCGGCCATCGTCAACGTGGAAGACTATCGACGGGCCACATGGAATATAGCGCAGACAACCCTGCGTAACGTATTGGGGCAGAGTGAGCTGGACGAACTGTTGGCCCATCGCGAGCGCATCAACCAGAAGCTGCAACAGATCATCGATGAGGCTACTGAGCCGTGGGGAGTCAAAGTGAGCGTCGTCGAGGTCAAGGATGTGGAATTACCTCAGTCCATGCAGCGAGCCATGGCGCGCCAGGCTGAAGCCGAGCGAGAGAAACGAGCCAAGATCATCCACGCATCGGGCGAGTACGAGGCCGCTCTGCAACTCACCGAGGCGGCTGGCAGAATGGCCAGTGAACCCGCAACTCTCCAACTACGCTATCTACAGACTCTGACCGAAATCGCCGCGGAGAAAAACTCCACCATCATCTTCCCGGTACCGGTAGAGATGATGGACGCGTTCAGTAGCTTCACGGCTGGCATGAGGGGTTTGAAGCAGCCTGAAGAAGCGGTGAAATCAGAAAAAACACAACCGCAGATAGACGCTGATAACCGCTGATCGGAGATAAGAAAAGATCGGCGAGAATCTGCGCCAGAGGTCTGCGTAATCAGCGTTCCTCTGGCTTGTCCAGGTCAGGATAATGGCGCAGCGGCATACCATATTCACTTAAACCAGAAGCAGGGGAGATCACATGCGTCGTTGGTTATTGATATCGATTGTGGCCCTGGCAGCCATCGTTGCACTTACCGCGGTTTTCTACTTCTTCCCGGGGGAAACAGGTCAGCCTACGAGCCAGCCAGATCCTGTCGGCACCGCGTCGGCGCCGACGGTTTTGTCGGAAGAATCGCAGGAGTCGACCTCCCAGCTAACGCTCTGGATCCAGCCGGAAGCTGGGGTCGAGCCCATTGTGAACGCCTTGGAGGGAGCAGAGACCAGCATCCGCATGAAGCTGTACAATCTGACCCAGCCAGATGTGATTCAGGCCCTGAAAGATGCAGCAGGGCGAGGAATCGATGTGCAGCTGATGGTAGAGACAAATCCCTACGGCGGTGGCTCGACCACCGCATTGCTGATACCGGAACTGCGCGGGGCAGGCATCCAGTTCAAAGCAGATCCCCGCACCTTCAGATACCTGCACGAGAAATCCATTGTCGTGGATGATGCCATTGCCTACGTCATGACGGCCAATATGACATCCTCCGCTGTGACCGCCAATCGGGAGTACATCGTACGAACCACTGATCCGGCCCAAGTCGACGAAATCGCAGCCGTGTTCGATGCCGACTGGGAACGGGAGGCCATCGATCTCGATAACAGCCTTTTGCACTGGGCGCCTGACAACTCCCGCCAGCGAATCATTGATCTGTTCGATTCGGCCAGGACCTCTCTCTGGATCGAGCACCAGAACCTGCAGGATTCAGAGATCGTGCAACATGTTGCCGATGCTGCCAGGCGTGGTGTGGAAGTGCGCTATATCGGGTCGCCCAGGTTTCCTATCGACGAGGATTCGGACGAGCCGGGGCGCGAGCGGATACGGCAAGCCGGGGCCCAGGTGCGCTACCTGGATGATCCCTACGTCCATGCCAAGGTTTTCGTCGTCGACGGCAAGCGGGGCTTTGTGGGCTCACAGAACTTCACTACCAACTCCCTGGACAACAACCGGGAGTTGGGCATCGATTTTGCTGACACTGAGCCGGTCGAGCAGATGGTGGCGCAGTTCGAGAGCGATTGGGCGCGCGGGACGGCCGATGCGTTCCCTGATGCTGACAAGCCGATGCCGGCAGTGATCCCCCATACCGACGCGGACAAGTACTATTATCGGGATGATGCGACCGTGGAATTGACGGTGCAGCGGATCTACAATAACCCCAACGGCAGTGTAATCTGGCTGATGGGCGATCAGAACGAGGATGCGAACTTCAAGGTCGTCTTCTTCCCCAGCGCCTACGGTGTTTTCGAAGAGGAATATGGGGCAGAACCGGACGAAGCCTTCATGGACAAGACGATCCAGGTTACCGGGCTGATCGAAAAATACCGGGGGTGGCCCGAAATCATCGTCAACGACCTGGAGCAGGTCGTTGTAATAGAATAGGCGAGGCGACAAATGACACAGGAAGCGTTCCAGGAAATCAACCTGAGTACTGCCCTGGACCACCTGGTGAATGCAGGTTGGGATGGACTGGTCGACAAGTCTTCGAGCGAATTGACAGCCAGGTTGGAGCGACCACCGTCCCCGGGCGTGTGGACGATCTCGCTCGATCGCAGTGGCCGTTTTCGATTCACCGCGACCCGCGACGTGGAAGCTCCGCTGGGTGAACGATTGTCGCTAGGTGAACGGGAATATCGGTTGCTGCTGGAAACACTGCAAGTCCTGACGATCATGGGGGTCATGGGGTCTGCCGATGAACTGCCGGAGGTTTTGGATCAACTGGCCCAGTTGGTCCAGAAGCCAACCGGCGCCTCCGTTTGAAGAAAGGGACAACAGAGCGCATCGCAGAACGGGAAATTGACATCGGATTGCAATCCGTGCTAAAATCAAGCAACCAATTGCTTATCAGTTGCTTGATTGAAGGTGAACCATGAACAGGATTCCGGAGCTGGTACCCATTTCCGACATGCGCCAACGACAAAACGATATCCTTGCCAGTTTGAGCGGGCAGCCTATCGTGCTAACCCAGCACGGTCGCAGCGCGGCCGTGTTGGTAAGCCCTGAAGAGTGGAATCGCATAGTCGAAGAGCTGGAAGATCTGCAAGACGCCCTGGACGCGATAGAAGCAAAGAACGAGCCAGGCGCAATTTCCTTTGGCGACTATCTAACCAGCAGGGGGAGCAGTGTATCGCCTGCAGCTGAAGCCTAGCGCGCAGAAAGACCTTGATCGGTTGCGCGGTTCTTTGTGGGAGCGCGTCAAGACTGCCATAGTGCTGCTTGCAACCGACCCGCGCCCACACCGTTGCTCCAAGTTGCGGGGGGATGCCGGCTACAAGATACGCGCAGGTGATTATCGTATCCTGTACGACATCGAGGACGAAAGCAGAATCGTCACCATCTTGAGAGTGACGCATAGGCGGGACGCCTACAAGTAGATACCAGTGACGCTTCGAGTGGATCGATGGATTGCGCCGGATTTGAGTGTGGCACTGCGGTGAAAAGAAGAAAAAACAAACACAACCGCAGATAACGCTGATAAACGCAGATCAGACAAAAAAAGATCAGAGAAGATCGGCGTGAATCTGCGCCGAAGGTCTGCATAATCAGCGTTCCTCTGGCTTGTCCAGGTTAGGGAATTCTCAGCCGCAACATTGAAGGGGATCATAACCGAAAAGTGGGGAGGGAATCATGGGAGAAGAAACGCCTCCGGTGGAAGGGGCTGCAAAGGGATCGCGCGTGCCGCTGGCGGTCCTGCTGACGTCCCTGTTTTGGGTGACAGTTTGTGGCCTGGCGCTGTTCCTATGGCGCAAACCGGCGCCCGTCGCGTTCGAAATCCAGCCGCCACCGGCGACGGTAACGCCGTTGCCAACAGCCACGCCAGAACCGACAGCCACGCCGCCACCGTTACTCGTTCACGTGGATGGGGCAGTCGAGACCCCTGGCGTAGTTCAATTGGCGCCGGGCAGCCGGCTGCAGGATGCCATTGCGGCGGCCGGCGGCCTGGCGAAGGAAGCAGATCTGGCAAGCCTGAGTCTGGCAGTGGCCCTGCGAGATGGTCAGAAGGTATACGTACCGGTGGCCGGAGAAACCCCGCCGCCTCAGCCGATCGTGGAAATGCAGACCGGGGAAAACCCGGCTGAGGAAACGCCGGTTGAAATGCCCATAAACATCAACCGCGCCTCGGAAGCAGAGCTGCAGGCTTTACCTGGTATTGGACCGAAAACGGCTGCAGCAATCCTGGCCTATCGCGACCAAAACGGTCCATTTGCTGCTGTGGACAATATCGTAGAGGTGAAAGGAATCGGAGAAAGTACGTTGGCGAAGCTGAGGCAGTTCATCACTGTTGGTCCGTGATGAGTTTCTCCCTGGCGGAGCGCCACCATTTGCTACGCAGGTGAAGTGAGATCGCAGCACTCAGATGCGCGCCGACCAGGATGATGAGCATGCTGAGATATACCCAAAACATGACAACCACGACCGTCGTAAGGGACCCATACACCAACTCGTAGCGAGCCAACCCACTGCTCAAATACCAGGAAAAGCCAACAGAAAGCACCTGCCAGGCCAGGGCAGCCAGTCCCGCTGCAATAGCCGCAGCACGCCAGGGCACATGGGCGCGGGGAATCCAGTGATATAGGGCCAGAAAGACAAGGAAGCTGACCGCCAATGTTACAACCCGTGGATAGCTCGCTCCCAGTAGGGTGCCACCGTTCCATAGTTCGCTCACCAATGGGATATCCAGCGCTTCGAGAACACCGATAACTGTGCTGGCAACCAGCGTTGTAATCAACGCGACACCCAGGATGATGATCATCGCGATGCCCAACAGCCGGTGTTGAATCGGGCTTCGAAGAGGTTCATAGTCCCAGGCGGCGCCAATGCTGAGGGTAAGGGTTGAAAAAGCCGCTGATGACGCCCAGAGCAGACCAAGGACACTGATAATCCCAATCTCTCCCCTCACTGTAAAAGCTCTTTCGATGGTGTTGACTACCATATCCTGAATCCCCAAAGCATCTGGTAACACCAGAAACATTATCTCGACAAAAAACGCCTGAGCCTGATTGACGTCGACAAACAGGCTGGCGAGGAACACCAAAAAAAGCATCAAGGGAAAAAGCGAGAAGAGGGTGTAATAGGAAATGCTTGCAGCCGACTGGGCAGCCCGCTTCTCGCTGACTTGCTCAACCGTCCGGCGCAGGATGCCTGCTACTCCCCCGGATCTGGCGTTGGCCTCCTCGTACAATTCTTCGAATTGCTCGGCCAGCTTTTGGGTATTGTTCTCTTGCGCCATCTCACACCAATCCGCGTGACCGATTCATTTCGGATTCATTGCGAACGATCCTTTATGGTATCGAACGATCTGGTCTGCCATAGTCTACCAAATCGTTCCCCGCAGGGCAAATGAGTGCGAACACCTCGCACAAACAATTGACTATTCACCCCAGGGTCCCACCGCCAGGTGCCCTTGGAGAACCACCCCGGAGCGTCAGCGAAGTGGGCGGAGCGGGCGAAGTGGATTGACCACTGACAATTGACAATTTGCTAGCTGGTCAGCCACATGATTTGATAGGGTTGAAGAACCACATGCAATCGGCCATCCGTGGCTCCAATATCTGCCTGGCTAACGAGGTCCTGCAAACTCCCGCCGCGGGTCAGAGACATGGCATTCAGACTCAGATCCACCTCCTGGCTGCGATCGGACACATTGATGAGGCAAATGACGGTATCGCTACCATCCAGAGAGGAACGGATGAGCCCGAAAACCGATCGACTCAGTGCAAGCACCTCCTGGATCGACGCCGGATGAAAGGCAGAGTGTTCTCGTCGCAGCTGCAGCAGCTGGCGAACTCCATGGTACACATGATGGCAATGCGAGCACTGATCGGCCAGCATTTCCTCGATCTGCCAGCATTCGAACTTCTCCCGGTTTAGCGACCGGGATCTGCCCGTTTCCTCATAACAGGGTCGACAGTTGCGCGAACCAAACAGGCTGTGCACGTAGATACCGGGTACCCCCGCCAGCGACAGCAGGATCGCCTGTGAAGCAAGGAAACGGTTTACATCGATTTCGAGATCAGGACTGCGCGGGTCGTTCAGGAAATCGTAAAGGGTAGTATTCAACTCATAGACGTTGCGAGTGCCATCTGGATTGTCCTTGTAGCTCACCTGGCCACCATGGGCAATCGTTTGATCGACCAGTCGTTGCACCTCGTCAGCGGTCAGGATACCTTCGGCAGGTCGCACACCGATCCCATCATGGGACGCGATAAAGTTGAAGAAAGTGGCCCCGGGCACCGGCGTTTTGAGCATCGATGCCCACCGGGAAAGGCGCAACGCGTCACCTGTCTGCAGTGCATGCAAGGTCAGCGGAGCCAGGGAGAAATTATAGACCATCTGTGCCTCGTCGGTACTCCCTGTCCCTGGCACCGCATCGCCAAAATAGCTGATATTCTCCTCATGAGGCACGTTGGTTTCGGTGATCAGCATCACCCCCGGAGCAACCATATCCAACACCGCGCGCCATAACTTGACCACGAGATGGGTCTGGGGAAGGTGAATGCACGAGGTACCGATTTCCTTCCAAAGATAGGCGATAGCATCCAGGCGAATGAATTCGGCGCCGTGGGACACATAATGCAGCAAAACATCGATGATCTCAAGCAGGACCTGAGGATCGGCGTAATTCAGGTCGATTTGGTCGTCACTGAAGGTCGTCCACACATGGCTCGTGCCATATATTGTTTCCACCGGCGTCAACAGGGGTAATGCCCGCGGGCGTACCACGTTGGAAAGGTCGGTCTCTGGATCAACCCGGATGAAATAGAGGGAATACGGCCTTTCCTCCTGTAAGAAGGCTTGAAACCAGGCACTCTGCCGGGAGATGTGATTGATCACCGCATCGAGCATCAGGCGAAAGTCCTGGGACAGGGCATCAATATCTGCCCATGTTCCGAGATTCGGGTCGATCTGCATGTAGTCGATTACAGAGAAGCCATCATCCGAGGAGAATGGGAAGCATGGAAGAATATGGACGCCGCTAAGCACGTCCGCCAGATAAGTCCGAAGGAACCGGTGCAGCGTCTCAAGGGGGGCACGGTCGGGTTCCAGGAATTGATCCCCATAGGTGATCAGGATCGCATCCTTTTCGGTCAAGCGCTGGCCGGTGGACCTGACACCCCTGTTCAATCCAGGATAACGCGCTGCAAAAACTGCCAGTCTTTCGGACAGTTGCTGCCAGGCCAGATCGGCTCGCCGTTCGCCATAGAGCAGTGCCAGATAGTTTTTTATCTTGCGGTCAGATGGCATGAGCACCTGAGCCCTTTCAGAACACGAAGGCCATGATCAGGTCGTTGACATTGGTTTGGGTCGGACCGGTGATAAGCATATCGCCCACCGCCTGAAGGAACGGGTAGGCATCGTTGCCGGCCAGGTATTTGCCGGCCGGCATACCTGCAACATGGCCCCTTTTCACGGTCGTGCTGTCGACCAGTCCACCAGCGGAGTCGGTAGGACCATCGGTGCCGTCGGTTGCCAGGGAAACCAGCACGATTCGCCCACCCTCGGGAATCCTGTCCAATTCCAGCGCAGCGGCCAGGGCCAATTCCTGGTTGCGTCCTCCCAGCCCATCACCCCGCAGGGTGACAGTTGTCTCACCGCCCATGATAAGACAGGCAGGAGCTACCGCGGGCCGGTTGTGGACCACAACCTCCCTGGCAAGACCCACTGCAACTTTGGCAACCTCGCTGGCTTCGCCCTCGATGAAGGTCGACAGAACGCGGGAGTCGAAACCAAGCTCGGCAGCCTTGTCAGCTGCGGCGCCTGCTGCCACGGCGTTATCTGCGACGATCACCGTTTGAACCCGCTCAAACACCCGATCCCCCTGTTTGGGCGTATCCTCGATCTCGCCGGCAATCCCGCGTTCGAGGCGCTGCAAGACAGCTTGCGACAAAACGGGTTCCAGGTTGTACCGTTCGACGATCTCCCAGGCATCGGTCCACGTGGAGGAATCGGGCACAGCCGGGCCTGAAGCAATCACATCCAGGGGACTGCCCACCACATCGGAAAGTACCAGGCTGATAAGCGTCGCCGGTGCTGCCAGACGAGCCAGCTGCCCTCCCTTGACCACCGAAAGATGCTTGCGCAGCGTGTTGATCTCGTCAATACTCGCACCGCACTGCAACAGGGCACTGGTGGTCTCCTGCAGGTCCGCCAGCGTCAGATCGTCAGCGGGCAACGTCATCAGGGCCGATCCACCCCCTGAAATCAGACAGAGCACGAGGTCGGTGGCGTTGGCGTGCCGGGCCAGGTCAACGACCTGCCGCGCTGCTGCCACACCCTGTTCGTCGGGCACCGGATGATCTGCCTCCAGGACGCGGATGTTGGGTTCGATCAGGCCAGTCGCAAGCCCCTGGCCATATTTGGTCACCAGGAGTCCTGCGGTTATGCGCTGGCCCAGCACATGAACCGTGGCCCTGGCCATTGGAAGCGTTGCCTTGCCAAAGCCAATCAGGTAACAGTTCTCAAATTCGTTCAGGTCATATCGTTGATCACCTGCCTGAAGCCAATTATCCTTCACTCGCAACACGCGCTGCACCGCTCGCTCCGGATCGACCGCATCCAGTGCGGCATCCAGCACTGGCAGGATGCGCGACCGTCGTTCCCGGTCAGGTTCCAGAACCCGTTCATCGAAACGGGATTCGCCGGCTTCTGTCATTGCCCTAAAAATCACTGCCCACTACCAACGGCGCCAAATATCCTCGAAGGGCATCCATCGAGTAATATTTCTGTCCCAACTGGAAGTTATGTTCGACCGTCTCTTCTCTCAATCGGCTATTGGCCAGCAGTTCGATTGCCTGGTCCGCGGCCGCTTCGATGATCTGTGGATCGACCTCAGCCAGACCTGCCTCGTCCCGGCCGGCGATCTCAGAGCCGAGGGAGACAACTCGAAATCCCTTGTCCTTGATATCGGCCAGGTAAACAGGATATTCAAACAACATGAGGGGCAACCGTGCCCGCAGTGCCTCCAGGAATTGATTGCCCCAGCCTTCCCACAGGCTGGGATAGGTGACGAAATCGGCGAAGACGTAGGTATCCCAGAGCGAGTATATCTTGCGATCCCCCTGGATCTGGCGGCTCTCCTCAACCATCTCCTCGATAAACAGCGCATCGATACCGGTTTCCTCGATTTTCTCCTTGAGTCGCCTGACGTAGCTGCCCGTGGCATCGTCGCGTGCATAGCCGGCCAGCACGAAAACAATGCGGCTATCGGCATCGAAGGACCGTCCATCGTACAGGCCCAGGTCGCTGAGCTTCTTCCGGCGCTCTTGGCTGTCCAGGGCCTTGACGAAATCAATGGCCAGCTCGATGCCCTTGCGGGAAACAATCCGCGTGGCCTGCAGGACCATCACATCCTTTTCCCGTAAGCCGATCTTTTGGCGGAAATCCCGGTTGAAGGTGTCCTTCTGCCATGCTGGCGCGTCGAAATCGAACACATTGGGCACCACTGCGGACTGAACACCCTTGCGTTCAGCCAATTGCTGTTGAGCCAGGCTGTTGATCACCACATGACGGGCCAGGGGATCACGAGGGGGCAGGTACTTATCGGCCAATTCCATGGCAGTACCACAGGTCAGGGCGACCCCATCGACGCGCTCCCAGTAGAAATCGTGGTTATGAGCCAATGCCGGTAGCGCCAGGTCGCGCATCACCTGCGTCACGGCAATCGCGACGGCCGGGTTGGCCGCAACCGACCACACATTTTGCGGAATGAGATAATCGACAGCGAAATCGTCGACAAACTTGCGCAGTTTTTTTTCGATGACCGCCGCCAGACCATATAGCTCATCCCGGTAGGCCTGCTCGTCTGGATAGTCTGCCAGTTCTTTGAAGGTGTTGAAGTTCAGCCGTTTGGCATCGGCTCTGTGATGATACATCTCCTCGATCTGGGTGCCTTGCGCGGCCCCCAGATCGCCGGCGCAAAGGAATACCTGGTGTCCCATCTCTTCCAATACACGCTTCCACTTTTCGATCTCCAGGGAGACCCCGTCGGTTCTGCCAACCTGATAATGGATTATGCCGAAAGTACTCATAGTGTCACTCCTTTAGCCACCACGATCTTAGCAATTGCCAGGTGAGGGTTTTTTGCCACGCGCCAGACCAATCCTGGCTGCGAAACTGCAAAAAATGGAATGTGTCCGCCAGGAAAGGCTCGCTGGGCAGGGTTGCCTGCTCCAGATAGGCCAGAACTTCAGGTTGCATCTCCGGCGGGATATCCCGAAAGGCCAACGTGATATGAGCCCGGAAAGGGTCGCCCAGGTCCCTGGCAACGAAATCGCAGTCGGCCGCAATGAACGGGCGGACTGCGTCGACAACCTGTTCACGCAGCGCCATCAGACCTGGATTGACATCCCCATTCAGGCGTGACACATCCAGGCCGATCCCAACCGGATTGCAGCGATAGCCGCTGAACTCAATGGGAATCGGAGGTTGCCCGGCGAACACAGCATCCAGTCTGGCCTCCAGCTCGTCCAGAGGGCTTGGCGTCTTCTTGAAAAAACCCTTGATCGTTGCATGAACCTGAAAGCGTTCGGCCGCGATGAAGCCGAACTGCTTGCGCAGCAACCGGTGTACTTCGGCAACTGCCTGGGCAACTCGATAGGGCGGGATCAGATAAACGGCGAAACGGGAGTCGGACATGATCTCTCCTGATTGCGATACATCAATAGCTTGTCGACCACTCTGCCTGCTCAGGCGGCAAACCCAGGCCAATGGCCCACTGTTTGACCAGCTCATTCTCCTCTGGGCTGGTGATTACGAAGGTCTTCTCCTGGAAGACCACCGCCGTCTTTCCCTGCCCGGAAAACTGGATGTCAACATAGTTAAAAGGTTCGTTGAGATGAGCCTGGCACAGCGAAGCAAACACCTCCAGGCGCTCAATCGGCACAGTGACCCTGATGTGCTCACTTTGTCCCTCCCGGGAAAAAGCGAAGCCGTTCCCGGTTAACTTCTTCTTCAACTGTGTGAAGTCGTGCATCGTCCATGCAACGATGAATGCATTGAAGTCCATCTTTACCTCCGTCAAGCTGTCTGGCCTGCCTGCCACGCCGGTACTAGCCGTAGGGTCACAATCTGAAAAGGTTTGATGAAAAAAGTACAGTGGTTCTCCCCGGTTACGAGCCGTTCCCGATTCTCTTCCAGCAGGTTTGTTCGCCAGGCTTCGCGCAGTGGAAAGCCGATTGTCAGCCGGCAGCGGCTGCGCCGCCGTTGACTCTCAAAGAGTCGCACAATGATACCTTTGCCATCCTCCGCCCGTTTGATCGTCTCGATCACCACGTTGGCCTGGTCGACAGCGATGAGAGAGATGGCCCCTGGGCCCTGCGACTTGCGTCCTGCGCCCTGCACTTCATTCTGCCAGACAATCAACGGATCGTTCAGCGAGTAGGCCTCGCGCATCGTGTTCTCGTCCCAGCGTCCCGGGTGGGGAAAGAGACTGTAAGTGAATCGATGGTCTCCCAAATCGGCTTGAGGGTCGGGATCGGTCGGTCCCCTAAGCAAGGTCAGCCGCATCACGTTGTCGCGGATATCGTGGCCGTACTTGCAGTCGTTGAGCAAACTGACTCCATAGTCGCCCTCGCTGAGGTCAACCCACTTCTGAGCGCAGGTCTCGAAACGGGCCCAGTCCCAGCTGGTGTTTCGATGGGTTGGTCGCTGGACGTTGCCCCATTGGATTTCGTAGGTGGCAACAGGGGATAGAATATCGACCGGGAACGCCACCTTGAGCATGACGTGCCGTTCCCGCCAGTGAACGGTGGTATCAAAGTCAATGCGACGGCTGTTGCTTGCCAGGGAAATGCGCTGGATCGCCTGGCTCGACATAAGTTTCTTTCGCACCTCGATCATGCCTCGCCACGGGCCCGCTTCGATGACGCGCACAGATTGTGCCGGGCCTGTGGTCCACATCACGTCATCATAGGTGATGTCGATTTCCCAGGCATCAGGAGTCCTGGGCCGGTCCTCAAAGAGCTGAAACTGGTTGGCGATAGCAGCCGCCGGCAGCACCTCCCGCTCCAGTTGCTTATCGAAAATGCTTTCGATCTCGCCGTTGGCGTTGAACTCAACCCGAAGGAACCCGTTTTCGAGGCGATCTTTGGCAACGGTGACCCGATCCATGGTCATCGGCCTCTCGGTCTGATCCCTGCCCTTCCCCAGCCACAGTGGCTCGACACTGTAGGGCGCAAGCTCCCCGGCATCAAGCAGCCATCCCGACTCGACCGGCTGAAGGGCAACCTGCTCGCCGTTCAACCGCCGGAGCATGGTGCCTTCAGGCAGTTCGTCAGGCAGGTAAGCAAGATCGCAGCGAGCGAAGGAGGTGGGGTTCACCAGCAGGAAGTCGCCGCCAAGATCAGCGGCGATGACAGCCAGGGCAACCTGCTTGAGAGATTCAGCGATCTCCGCCACCCGGGCATACTGAGCCAGTGAGTCCCGATACACCTGGGCAATGCTGCTGCCGGGCAGGATGTCGTGAAACTGATTGAGGCAGACCAGTTGCCAGGCCTGGTGGATTTTTTCAGCGGGATATTCATAGTCATGTTGCCACGCTGCGGAAGCAGCCTGTTGATCTGCCAGAAGGGCCGCGTAGCTTGCCAGAAACTCGACGTCGTGTAACAGGAATTCACTCTTTCGGTTCGCCCGTTTATTGCGGGCCTGGGTCGTATAGGTGCCGCGATGATATTCCAGGTAAAGCTCACCATTCCAGGTCGGCAGCCGGTCACCGGCACCGGTTTCCAGGTCATGGAAGAATTCACGGACGGTACCACATCGAGTGCGCGGCATGGCGGGAAAGCAGTTAAGCTGACGAATATTCCCGAGCATCTCCCCCGTTGGTCCGCCACCGCCATCGCCATGGCCGTAGGCCATCAACAGCGGTGGAGTCGCGCCCGGCTTACCTGCGTCCTTCTGGCGGAAATTGGTCCATGTACTCAGTACCTGGCCTGGGGTGGCCTTGGCGTTGTAGGTGCTTGCAAAGGCACTGCCGCTCTCCCTGGTTGGGCTGAAGTGGGTAAGTACCCTGGTGCCATCGAGCCCCTGCCACCAGAAGGAGTCATAGGGCATTCTGTTGTACTGGCTCCAGCCGATCTTGATGGTGAAAAAGTATTCCAGACCCGCCTCCCTGATCAACTGGGGAAGGCTCCACGCATATCCGAAGACGTCGGGCAGCCAGAGCACCGGAGATTCAGTGTTTTCTCCGAAGTGCTCGCGAAAGGCATTTCGTCCTATAAGGAACTGCCGGGCCAATGCCTCCCCACCTGGAATATTGCAGTCCGCCTCGACCCACATGCCGCCGATAACTTCCCATTGCCCCGCCTCGACCCGTTCCTTGATAGCCTCGAAGAGCATGGGGTAGTCCTGCCGGACCCATTGGGTAAGCTGTGGCTGGCTCTGGACGAAGCGGAACTCGGGATATTGTTCCATCAAACGCAGCATGGTGTGAAAGGTCCGGCCTGCCTTGCGGCGAGTCTCTGCCAATGGCCAGAGCCAGGCCAAGTCAATGTGGGCATGCCCAACGGCGATCACGTCCACGTCCAGGGATGGGCCGGCCTGGTCGACGCCGGACTGCAACAGGGCATGAGCGCCCGGGACGGAATCGTAAAAGGCCTGATCCAACGGCTCCCTGGTATCCAGTTCCTTGAACGCATCATCCAACGCGTTCAGCAGGTTAATCCGACAGGGATCGTTGCGATCCAGCGAATCAGCCACATCCAGTGCCACCCGGCCAAGCGCAATAAGATCACGGGTAGCCTGATCGATCATAACAACCCAACAGCGCCCCATCTGGAGTTTCGACTTTGGCGAAAGATGGCCAGCCGGTGGTTGCCCCTGTGCGCGCAGGTTGTGGGTGCCACCGGTCCAGCCGCTGAGCAACAATGCATGGTAGTCACCCTGGCACCAGCGGGGCGGCAGTTGGATCTCTTGATGGTGACGGTCACAAGCCGCGTAGGATTCGCCATCGATAGAAACCAGCGCTTCCGGATGGCTGAAATCCCCTGCATCGCCAATGGGAAGATAGAGGGAAACGGGTCCCTGCCCGATCCAGGAGGGAGGCACCTGAAATCGGGAATGCAGCACGAAATCCTCGTCTGTGCCAGCCCAGTAACTGTGCCAGGAAATCACTGCCCCGGTGTCGTCCGCGGCCGGATTGCTGGCCTGCGACTCCTTCTGAGCTGCCAGGCGAAACTCGGGAATAGGATGGCGAAATCGGTAGACGAGAGGTTCGATAAGGGCAAGGCGTTGCCGGACCTTCTCGGAGGTCCAGCGAATATCGTGATACATTCTACTGCCTGGCTTCAGATCCGCATCGTGGTATCGATGTCGAAGAAGTGGGTGGTCTCCTCGTCGAATGCCAGGTGGATAACCTCACCGTTTGCGATCTTGGGACGGGGAGGCGCGACGATCTTCACCAGTGTATCGCCGAACTCGACCGCCACAATCTGGTGTGACCCCTGGGGTTCGGCCACCAGGCACTCGGTGGTCATCATCGAGTCCTTTTCGGGAACGATATAGATATTCTCCGGCCTGATGCCCATAACCACCGACTTCTTGCCGTGGTCCTTCAACAATTGGGCTTGGTTTGGTGTGGCAACGATGTCGAAGTAGGGATTCGCCAGGTGCAATTCGCCGTTGGTCCGCTTGAGGTCGACATCCAGGAAATTGGTTGGAGGGGTGCCGATGAAGCCTGCTACGAAGATGTCGGCACTGTTTTCGTAGACTTCATCCGGAGCGCCAATCTGGACAATCCCGCCATTTTTCATGATAACGATTCGATCGGCCATGCTCATGGCTTCCGACTGGTCATGGGTCACAAAGACGGTGGTGGCTTCGGTCTTGGTATGAATTGCCTTCAGCTCTGTTCGCATCGTACCGCGCAGCTTCGCGTCCAGGTTGGAGAGAGGCTCATCCATCAGAAAGACCTTTGGCTTGACAGCAATGGCTCTCGCAACAGCAACACGTTGCTGCTGCCCCCCCGACAACTGGGAGGGATACCTTTCCAGGAGTTCGCTGATATTGGTCATGCCCGCCACATCATTGACGACCTGATCGATCGTCTCCTTGTCCATCTTTTTCAACTTGAGGGCGTACGCGATGTTTTCGTAGACCGTCATGTGGGGCCAGACCGCGTAGTTCTGGAAGATCATGCTGATATTGCGCTTGCGTGGGGGAAGATCTGTGATATCCTGGCCGTCGATGGTGATCGAGCCCGCGGTCACTTCCTCCAGACCGGCCACCATGCGCATAGCTGTGGTCTTGCCGCAGCCCGATGGCCCCAGCAGCACCAGGAACTCGCCATCGTAGACATCCAGCGTCAGATCATTGACGGCGACGATATCGCCAAAGCGTTTTGTTACGTTGATCAGGTTTAGTTCCGCCACGGCAGGCTCCTTTTACACCGTGATCCCGCCCCACATCTGGTTGATGTAGTTGCGAATGAAGAATGTGAAAATCACTGCAGGGACGGCCATCGTCATGCCCGCGGCCGCGGCCAGGTTGACCTGACCGGTAGACCCCAATAGCGTCTGATAAACGACCACAGAGAAGGTAGGCCTGAACTGGGTAAGGATAATGGCCGACACCGTTTCGTTCCAGGCGCCAAGAAAAGCATACATGGCCGCGGCAGCCAGGCCAGGAAAGGCCAGGGGCAGGGTGATACGCAGAAAAGCGCGCAGGCGGCTGGCACCGAAGACCTGAGCCGCCTCTTCCAATGAGACCGGAATCCCCATAAAGATGCTGGCCGTAATCCAGACCGTCAGGCCGATAGAACCCACCGAGTAGACCAGCGACAGTCCCAGCGGCTGGTCATAGAGGCCCATATCCGCCAGAATAATGATCATGGGAATAGCGATCGCCACGGCAGGGAACATGCGAACAAACAGCACGCTGAACTTGAGGCCTTCCCGACCCTTGAAACGATAGCGGGCAAAGGCATATCCCGCCATACCTCCAATAGAGAGGGAGATAATAATGGTTAGAAGAGCAATCTGCAGGCTGCGAATCAGCGCGGGCACGGCATCGCGGGTAATCCTGAAAAACACCTTGTAGTTCTGGAAAAGGTCCCTGCGGTGGGTGAAGGTGATAGCATCATTCTCCATACCTGTCACCGTGATGTTTGACTCGAGTCTGTCAACCTGCTGCTGGATCTCTTCAGGAGTCATGAGGGTGTTGAGAAAAGTGCGCATGTAGGTGGACACCTTCTCCATGTCCTCCGTGTCGAGCACGGTCTCATATTCACCTGACTGGTCATCGTAGACGCTGAGAAGATAGCCCCTTTCACCCCGCTCCAACTTGAATTCCGTGGTGAAATCGGGGAACAGTGGCAGGGGATACTGATAGGCCTCACGGGTCGACAAAAAGGAAAGGCTAACCAGGAAGTATACCGGTGTCAATATAACGAGGACCACGCCCACTACCACGATATAGAGCACTGTCCTGCGGCCCACCCTTTTTATATTAGAACGTCCTGATCGATCGCTCATTAAACGTCCTCCGCCTGTTTTCTGAAGGCACCAGTGACCTGTAAAAACGCAATAGCAGCGATTGAGACAACCAGCGAGACGACGATAGTATAGGACGCGGCCATCTGGTATGAATTGTATAGCCCGGGCACTTCATCAGTGTAGTAGACGATTCGCTCAACCAACACCGGCAGCCGGTTGAAGCCAAAGAGCATGACGATAATGAGCCAAATCTGAATGGCTGCAATCAGCCGCAAAATGACGGCGGTCTGAATCGTCGGCTTGACCATGGGAACTATAATCTTCCTGAGCACTGTCCACCAGGTGCCACCGAAGACATAGCCAGCCTCCTTAGCTTCCTCGGGCAGATTCTGCAATCCCGCCAGCAAAATGATCATGACGGAAGGGATGACGGTCCATGCGTCCACAAAGATGATCAAAAACAGGTTCTTGAGATCAGAGCCGGTGAGGAAGTATATCTTCTGCCCCTCCTCGAGAAAGCCCATATAGTAGAGCAGGCTGTTGATCCAGCCGTGGGATGTAAGTCCTGTCTGCCACATGGCAGCTACGGCCATGGCAGGCAGCGCCATGGGCAACATGGCGACAAAAAGGAACGCGCTGGCCCCCGGAAACTTCTCATTGATGAGCAAGGCCAATAGAAAGGCCACAACGAATTCCAGCGCAACGGAGAAGACCACGATGATCGTCGTATTGCGCACAGCGGGCCAAAAAGTGGGGTCCTGAAGAACCAGGCCAAAGTTTTGAAGGGTAAATCCCCCTTCGACCGCCGTAAAGCTGCCGATTACCAACTCTACAACAGGCCGCAACCAGAAAAAGATGTAGTAAATGATGACAGGGGCAATCAGCAGGTAGGGTGTGGCAGCCTTCCATGAAAATTGTCCGCGCTTCGGTGCCCTGGCGACACCACCACCCTCGAGGGCTACAGCTTCAGACATGGGATAATTCCTTGTCCATACCCAGTGCTTTGGAAAGCAAGATTTTCCAGTTTGTCATTGCGACGTTACGCCACGCCAGCAGGCGTACCGGGAGGTAGCAGGCGTGCTGACGTCTCGCATCGTTTGCTGGCGTCGGATCCGCCGACCCCACCAATAGCTCGTTTCAGCCTAATCCTATGGCGGTAATGGCACCGATCCTCAAAGGACCAGTGCCATTACGCCAACATGCTTATTTCAGCAGGCCGTCGATGCACGCTTGAGCTGCATCGGCGCGCTCCTGCGTGACCTCGTTGCCTTCCATAAGGGTGTCCTGGAACAGGTCGTCAAGGCACTGCTTGACAGCGCCCCAGTCCTGGTAGTTGCCGGCGGGCACGCCAGAAGCAATACCGTTCTCCAGCACCAGGATAGCTTTTTTGATGACCTCATCAGTGGGATCGTCGCCCAGGAAATCGATCGCTTCCTGAACGGGCGGGATGAAGCCGCCGGTTCCCTTGGCCAACTTCACCTGGACATCGGGTCGGGTCAGGTACTCGAGGAAAGCGACCGCCAGGTCGTAGTTCTCCGAGCCTTTCATAACCCCGTAGCCGCTGACGCCGGCAATCGTACCGATGCCGGTCGGGCCACTCGGGGCCGGGCCCAGGGTATACTGGGTCTCATTGGAGGCGAAAACCTGGCCAGCGCGGGCGTTGTGGAATACCGTCAACCAGGCCTCTTCACGCATCATTGGATCAACACAGCTGTCCACGTTCAACACGCCGGGAATGAAGCCACCGGCCACGCCGATGTCGCCCCAGATCTTCCAGGCTTCCATGGCCTCGGGGGAATTGGCATCGGGGAAACCGGCGCCGAAGGACAAGGCCTCGCCACCAAACTGATAGATCCACGACTTCTGGGGGATGCCGGTGATGCAGACCTTGCCTTCACCCTCGCCTTCGGCAATGGCCTTGGCCCATTCGGCGTACTGCTCCCAGGTGATGTTATCGATGTCAGCACCTTCGGGCACATAGGGCAGTGCCTTGTTGTTGGCCAACAGCAGATAAACATCGGCACCGACGGGCAGGAAGAACTGCTTGCCGTCCATGTTGGTATCCTGGTTGAAGGTCTCCATGAACGTGCGGTCTTGCCAGCCGGCGACCTGATCGGTGAGATCCTCGACCCAGCCAGCCTCAGTCCACTCGGGCATGCGGCTGTTGTGGGCAACCACGATGTCCGTGGTGACATGGTCGGTTTCCTGCTGAACCCGGGCGCGATCGAGCAAGGTGTTGTCGTCCAGAATCTGGAAGTTGACGGTCACGCCATGTTCTTCCTCAAACGGCTTGATAATCTCGTTGATGAAGAACTCCTGCTCGCGCGGGGGGCTGAACAGGCGAGAGGAGAAGACCAAAGTCTTGCTGGGTACCTCGATCTCCTTCTCGATGATCTTTTCAACCTCTTTCTCAACCTCTTTCTCGACCTCAACCACGACGGTCTCAACGACCTTCACTTCCTTCTCGATTTCGACGAGCACGGTCTGGACGACCGGCACCTCGATCGTCTCCGGTGGTGGGGCGACGCAGGCACTTATGACCAGCGCCCCGACGATTGTGAGTACTGTGAGAATACTCAAGCGTTTCATTGACTTTCCTCCTAAAGTTGAACTGAACACTTTTCGGCAGATAAACGGTTTCATCGCCGATTCACCACATCTTCTACTATCGGAAACCGGTCCGTTGTACCGACCGGAACTCCACAATTTCGGGGGATCGCGGCCTCACGCAAATGCAGGCACCATCGATCCCGTCGATTGGCGGATGACGAATTTGGGCGCCAGCAACACCTGCCTTTCTTCCAGGTCTTCTCCGTTGAGAATCTGGATCAACATGGCGGTAATGCGGGTAGCAATCTGGTAAATAGGTTGGTGCACCGTGGTCAACGAGGGATGAGCATGCTCTGCCGGAGGAATATCGTCGAAACCGACGATAGAAAGGTCGCTTCCGACCTGCAATCCCCGTTGCTGAGCAGCCGCCATGGCGCCCAGAGCCATCAAATCATTGGCGGCAATGATGGCCGTCGGTCGTCTTGGCATATCCAGCACATGCTGGCCCAGTTGATGCCCGCTGCGCTGGGTCAAGTCGCCGGTCAACAGCCATTCATCAGAAGCCACAAGGCCATAGTTCTCCAACGCCTGGCGAAATGCACGTAAGCGCAGATAGCCAAACATCAGACTGGAGGGAGCCCCAAAATAGGCGATATCGCTATGGCCAAGATTGACCAGGTGCTCAACAGCCATCGCAACACCTTTGGCTCCGTCGACATCTACCCAGGGAAATCCCAGGTCTTTTTCTGTATGCCCGAAGGCCACAAAGGGCATATCGTGCTCAAGCAGGAATTTGATACGGGCATCCTCGCGCCTGATGCGCACCACAATGATGCCATCGGCGCGACGGCTCAACACCTTACGGCGGTAGAGGTCGATCTCGGCTGGACCGGGAGCTGCCGTCGAGATCAACAGATCATAACCGCGACGACCCGCCTCATCGCCAATGCCGGCTAATAATTCGCTGAAAAAGGGATCAGAGAACCGGGGACCAAGGGTGGGAAGGATGAAGCCGATGACGTTGGTGCGCTGCTGCCGCAGGCGTTGCGCGGTTATGTCAGGCACATAACCCATCGTTTCGGCAACGCCCCGCACCCGCTGACGAGTCCGTTCGGAGACGTCATCGTAGCCAGCGAGCGCACGGGAGACGGTAGTAACGGAAAGCCCAAGTTCGGCGGCAATATCCTTGAGACGAGGCGGCATTGCTCTCCTGCTCATACACAGCCATGGGAAATAACCACGGTTCCAAAACGTTTTGGAACATCTCAATTATAGCCGAAAACGTTTTGGAAGTCAAGACCTTTTTTCACAAAAGGATTCCTGAGCCTTCGCTCCCATCGACGCGATTCCAAAGGCGAGTTATCGTCGCAGGAATGCTGATCTTGACGACGGACTCCCGCGTACCTCACGGATCGTCTGCTGACGTTCGCGGGAGTGACGCGTACACGCAATCGTCCGGTTCGCCGTGTCACCCCCTCGCCCATTCGCCGTGTTGTCGTCCGCCGTCTTCTGAAAGCCCTCTGCGGTTCCGTCGTCTGCGGTCTTCTGAGAGCCCTCTCTCACACCCACCAGCGCACAAATAACGCGTTGGCCAGGTTTCGTCCCCCGCTCTGTTCCCGGGTAATCAACGTGCCTGCGTTGAGTTGTCCCCCAAAGCCTGCAACCATTGCGGCAACCGCGTCGGTGATCTGCTCGATCTTCATCCCCCGCGTGTAAACTGTGGCGACGACGAACTTCGGCGCCAGCCCCAGCACAGAGCGACATGCCTCGCACAGCTCCGGGAACAGTTTCTCGAAGCGCCAAACCTCACCGCCCGGACCCCGCCCAAAGGCAGGCGGATCCAGTACAATGCCATCGTAGTGCACACCCCGCCGCGCCTCCCGGCCAACATATTTTAAGGCGTCGTCGACGATCCATCGCACCGACCTGTCCTGCAATCCGGATAAGCGTTGATTCTCGCGGGCCCAGTTAACCGCCCGTTTACTGGCATCCACATGAGTCACCCGCGCCCCAGCTCTGGCAGCCACCAAAGTCGCCAGACCGGTATAGCCAAACAGGTTCAAGACGTGCGTTTGCTGCTCTGCGTTGGCGATCCGCCGGGCAATCCAGTCCCAATGGGTGGCGTTTTCCGGGAAGACGCCGATCTGGCGCGATCTATCGATCTGTAGCCGGAAGCGCAGGGCACGGTAGGTGATTTCCCAGGATGGCTCCATGGAGCGACGAATCTGCCAATGCCCTTTCTCTTTGCCCTTTTCGCGAAACTCCGCGTGCGCGTTATTCCAGTCGGCGCTGGGCAGCGCGGGTGTCCAGGTTGCCCGCGCCTCGGGACGACTCAGGACGTAGGGACCGAAGCGCTCCAGTTTGCGCCCGTTGCCGCTGTCCAGCAGAGCGTAATCCTGCCAATGAGTGGAGACCAGTTGTTCCATAAACGCAACCTATGTCAGGAAGATCAAGGTGATTCCAGCCAGCGCCACCAGCGTTCCAGCTACGGCACGCGGCGTAATCTGCTCACCGAAGACCAGATGCCCGATGGGAATAAGAAGGATCGGCGGCAATGACATCAAGGTCGAAGCGATACCCACGTTGGCCGCCTGCACTGCGATCATCGAACCCCAGACGCCCAAAAACGGGCCGGTGAACGCGCCACCTGCAATGAGAAAAAGGGCTCGACGATCCTTAAGAGATCGCAAGGTCTTCACTGCCTTTCGTTGTAAAACAGCAAGCAGCCAGATAACGATCGTTGCCACCAACATGCGCATGATGGTGGCCGAGAGCGCTGGAAACTCGCCCGCCAGGCCCCGCTTGGCCAACACCAGGCCCACGGCCTGACCAAGGGCACCTCCCAGGGCCAGAAGAAGCCCCAGGGTGTAGATTCGCCGGTCTCGATCCCCGGGGAATGTAGTGTAACCGGCGGCAGCCGTGCGTTGAGACACCACCCACGCGACCCCGCCGACGGTCAAGGCAATCGCGAATAGCTCGATGCCACTGAGAACCTCACCCAAAAAGACCCATGCCAGAGCAGCAGAAATAACGGGAACCAGGGTCATCACGAGCATCGAGCGACGGGGACCAATGAGGACAAAGGATTGAAACAGGCTTGCGTCCCCCAGCACCAGACCGACGATGCCCGACAATCCCAGCCACACCCACCTGTAGCTGGCTGCATCCAGCGGCCAGAGCCGGCCATAGATCAGGAAATGAGCAAGCGACAAAAAGAGCAAGCCCAGCACCAGCCTCACGCGGTTGACGACCGGTGAGCCTACTCGCTGGCCCGCCAGTGTGAACTGGACGGAGGTGACAGACCAGAAAAGGGAAGTTGCCAGGGCTGCCAGTTCACCCATTGCCTGGATCGTTCCAAGAAACCCTGGCCGGTTTCAGGTCCAGGTGGGCACGCCCTCTTGAAGTACTCAAACGACACGAAAGCCAGGAGGTAGCGCTACACCAAAGCCGCAGCTTCTTCGACCCATCGCTCCACTTCGGTTTTCTGCCTGCCAGTAGCTTTGATCGCCTCCCGCACCTGATCTGGCGTGCTGGCCGCCAGTTGGGCATAGGTAACAATGCCGGCCTGGCGCAATCGGTCTTGAAAAACAGGGCCAATGCCGCTGATGACCGTCAGATCGTCCTGAGATTCCGCGCTAACGTCAGCGCCATCGGTCTTGGGAATCTCGATATAATCATCGACGGCCGTTGCCATCTGCTCCCGGGTGCGAATCGCCTGATCACGCGTGGATAACAACCGTTTCTTCTCGGATTGTTGGGTCACGTACTGGAAGAACACCCAGCCGGCCACGGCGCCAACGGCAATAATGGCGATCTTGCGCATGATGATCCCTCTCTGAAGCAACTCCATGACTGTCCGGAACGGTCTGGCCAACAACCTCCGAGTCCTGGCGCTGCGAAGGTTGGCTGCGGACCACCGGCCTTTCGACCCGATCACCCGCTGTGCTCAGCCGATCATACAGCCGTTGCCGAAGCCTGTCAAACGCGATTGCTTTCCAACCAAAGAAAAAACCCCGGCATTCGGCCGGAGCTTTGCACGATGACTGCTGGTTTTAGGGGCGTTAGAGCCGGTGTGTGTGTTGACGTCGGCTTCGATGCCGGCTCCAACGCCTACCCTGGAACGGTTCGCGACAATGGTTACCAACTGCACATGATACCTTAGTAACAGCGGCAATGGCCAGCCCCGCGACCAATGACCAGGCATAACCAAGTGCGTCGACCGAGGGAGGGCGGTCGACCACTCACCCGACAGCGAACTGCCAGGCGCGAGAATGCCCACCTGAATTTAGTGGGGCAAGGAATTCTTGAGAGTTGCTCCTCCCTTGGGCTGAGGCATGTCTGAGGAACATGCCAGGCGACAATGATTACTGCAAAGGACGGGAAGGGCACCTCCAAATACTTGGAGGATTGCCGAGGTTTTCCCATTGTCTGAGAAATTCCTCCCGAATATTATGCACAGAAATAACGATGTTGTCAACCTGAGTCGCGCGGCCTGTGCAAAACCCCGCTTTCCCTGAAAGACCACTGACCGACGACCGCGGACCGTGGCTGATTCTTGCCAACACACAACTGCCGTCTGTGGCCCAGAGGGCCGGAGTTTCAGGGTCGCAAGGTCGCCGTGTCGCAGCGTCGCCGTGTCGCCGCGTCGCAGGGTCGCCGTGTCGCGCCGTGTCGCCGGGTCGCAGCGTCGCCGTGTCGCCGCGTCCCTCTGCGGTCTGCCGTCTTCTGAAAGCCGTCTGCCGAGCACATTGTTACCTGCGTAACTCCAGTTATTTACCTGACCGCCGTCGATGTACGATGGCGACCGCGCATTCGGTCGAGGATTTTGGGCATCAACACCGTGTATGTTCGATAGAGGGGTGAGGACACCGGATAATCCCAGGCGCCAATGTGAGGTGAAAACTGAGCACCGAAACCCTGCTTGAAGCGCCACACTCCCCACATGGGATCGGTCTCATCAAGCTGGTCCGGCGCTCCCCAGAGATCGTAGACTCTACAGCCCTGCTGCCGGGCCAGGCGCATCGCTTCCCACTGCAGCCGATGATTGGGCATCAACTTGCGATGGCGACTACTGGAGGCGCCGTACATGTACCATGCCATCTCACCAAAAGAAAACAGCATCAATCCGGCGATAGGATCTCCGTCCACTTCAGCCAGTAGCAGAAAGGCCGATGGCGAGTCGTCATCTTGCGGGGCCAAAAAAGTGCGCCACGTGTGGGCATAATATTCGTAGGGGCGCACAATGAAGCCATCGCGCTGGCCCGTTTCCGCGTACAGTGAATAAAAGGTACTCAGATCGTCCAGGTTACCCCGTCTGATTTCCACGCCGCGCCGTTCCGCCAAACGAATGTTGTAGCGCCATTTGGACTTCATCGCAGCCAGCAGCTCATCCTCACCAGGCCGCAGGTCGACGAGGGCTGTATTGCGAAACTGGATCTGCTCATTGGAAAACCGCCATCCCCGGGTCGCCAACGATTTCAGAAGTCTTCGACCTTCGGGGGATTCCGGGGATACATCGGGATCGATTTTGATGAACAGCACCCGAAGGCGGCGGGCCTCTCTCTGCAAATCGGCAAGCACCTGATCCGCCAGAGATGCATCGGACCAATCCAGAATAGGGCCTTTAGGCACATAGGCTACCTTGAGAGGCAACGTGGTAGCCTGACGCACCAGCAGGCTGGCAGCCGCGCGCGGCTGCTCGTCCTGCTGCCAGAGAATCCGGTGGGCCGACCAGCCAGTCTGAGCCTTTGATTCTCCCCATTGCCATGTCTGCAACAGATGCGGTGCCGGAAGCGACAACAGCGCCCGATTCCAGTCAGCTCTTTCGACAACGATCCTTGGATTCATCAAACCCTGGCGCCTTAATCGCCGGAAACCTCTTCGTCGTCAAGGCGCATAGCCAGGATACGATCCATGCGAAAATTCCGTTCTTCGCCACGAAGCGTGCAGTAGGCCGCCAGATAGGAAACCCGCTCATCTCCAACCACGTCCAGCGGCTCAACCCAGCGCTCACTTATCAGGCCCGATTGACTGCGGTAACGTAGCCAAAGGCGACGCCCTTCGGCCATGGCAAGTTCGAGAGTCGGTGGCAGTTCCAGCAGTTCTCGTTCGGGCCACGGCACATTGCCTCCCTGGGCATCCAGTAAGTCCGCCAGGATAACGACATCCTCACGGTTGAGATCGGCCAGCATGACCTCCAGCACCCGAAGGTTCGTCCACACATCGCCCATGGCCCGGTGTTGCCGGTCGACCCGTACCCGCAGAGATTGGGCTACCGCGCCCAGTCTGTTGCTGCGAAATGCGTACATCCGCCTTGCCAGCGCCAGCGTATCCACGGCAAAACCTCTTCGTGGTGGCCGGCGCAGACGCCTCCATTCATTTGCCAGAAAGTCCAGGTCGAATGGCGCATTATGTGCCACCAGTACAGCATCCGACATCATCTCGTTGACCCGTTCTGCGACCTGCGAGAAAACCGGTGCGCTGGCCACGTGCCAATCGGTGAGGTTATTGACCGACGATGCGCCCGCTGATATTGAGCGCTGCGGGTTTACCAGCGTTTCGAATGTCCCCAGAACCTCTCCGCCGCGATAGCGAAGCATGGCGATTTCACAAATCCGATGACCGCTGTTGACACTCAAGCCGGTGGTTTCCACGTCGACCACACAGAAGGTCACATTTCCCAAATAGTCCGCAGGTGAGATAGTACTCATTACGATCGATCCGATCTACCAAAAAAAGGCTCGTAACCATTCAGATGGGCTGGCAGGAAGCAAGGAACAAAGAACAAGGAAACAAGTAGACAAGGAACTCGTCTACTTCCTGCTTGGGGACAGCTGCTTTGAAAACAATCGCTTTTTCGATATGCGAACATCATCCCTGCGAAAGCGGCCATCGTCATTCCCGCGTTCCCCGCGTCCGCGAGGATGACAGCGGGAGTGACGCGGTCAGGCAGCCCGTCTAAAAGACGCCTGAAAGGCCGGGTAGGGGAGCTTGAGCCTCTCCCCCTCCCAGTTTGGGAGGGGGTCGGGGGGTGAGTCAGACCCAGAAAGCACCGCATCCACATTTTCATTCATCGGAGTGAGGGACCGATCGTGCCAGCCTGTATTTTCATCGTTGCTGGTGTGCCAACGATCATGTTGACTCGTCTACTTGTGTACTTGCCTACTCGTCTACTTGTGTACTTGCCTACTTGTCTACTTGTCTACTTGCCTACTTGTCTACCCGTCTACTTGTCTACTTGCCTACTTGTCTACTTGTCTACTTGTCTACTTGTCTACTTGTCTACTTGTCTACTTGCCTACTTGTCTACTTGTGTACCTGCCCTACTTGCCTTCCGCATGATTGCGCAGCTTCCAGACTTGCCTCCAACAGGGTGGTAGGCTAGAATATAACATACGTGGCATCGCAGGTCAATGCCATTCGATCGATCCTCCACAACAAGTTCTCCCAGGAGGCACCAATGAAGGTAGTTGCCATGATCATGGCAGGAGGAGCAGGTACGCGCCTGACGGTCCTCTCTGAACGGCGTGCCAAGCCCTCGGTTCCCTTTGCCGGGAAATATCGCATCATCGATTTTACCCTCTCCAACTGTGTCAACTCCAATATCTATAATATTGCAGTTCTCACTCAATATCGACCTCACTCACTCAACGAACATATTGGCATCGGCAAACCATGGGACCTGGATCGTGCGTCAGGCGGTGTGAGGCTTCTCCAGCCATACCAGGCCGGTGGAGGTACCCAGGTCTGGTATCGGGGGACAGCGGATGCTGTTCTACAGAACCTGGCCTTCGTCAAGGACCTGGCTTCCGACAGGGTGCTCGTCCTGGGCGGCGATCACATTTACAAGATGGACTATGCAGAGATGTTGCGCTTCCACGACGAAAAACGCGCCGATCTAACGGTGGCCGTCATGAATGTGCCATTGGAAGAAACCGATCGATTCGGCATCATGTCCGTCGACGAGGACTCTCGCATCACGGCATTCCACGAAAAACCCAGGGATCGCGACAAAGGCACCCTGGCGTCCATGGGAATCTATGTTTTCAATGCCGATGTCCTGGAGCAACGTCTGTTGCAGGAAACCCAGGCATTCCCTGACCTGGATTTCGGCAAACATGTCATTCCGGGCATGATCGAAGAAGCCAATGTCTTTGCCTATGAATTTGATGGTTACTGGGTAGATGTCGGTACGGTCGAGAGCTATTGGCAGACCAGTATGGAGCTACTGGAGCCCGACTCCCCATTGAATCTGTACGACAGTTCGTGGCCCTTGTTGACTCGCAGCCAGGAGCGTCCCCCGGTCAAAGTGGGACCCCAGGCGCGCGTGCATGATAGCCTGATATCCAATGGCTGCGTGGTACGCGGCCATGTAGAAGGCTCGGTTCTATCGCCCGGGGTTTACGTCTCACCCGGTGCAGTGATCAGAGAATCGGTTGTCATGAACGACACGTGGATCGGTCCCGGCGCGGTGCTGGACAAAGTTGTCATCGACAAACAGGTTGTAGTCGGGTCAGGGGCACTGGTTGGCTTTGGCGAT
Source organism: Chloroflexota bacterium (assembly GCA_034717495.1). Classification (NCBI taxonomy): domain Bacteria; kingdom Bacillati; phylum Chloroflexota; species Chloroflexota bacterium. The sequence continues at coordinate 56,691 of JAYELL010000077.1, forward strand.
GATTTGACGATCGCCAACATGGAGATACCTGACCGCTTGTATACCGGCATCAGTGTGGTGGGAAAGAGCGCCCATATTCCACCCAATGTTCGCCTCGGTCGCAACGTGCTGGTCAACGCTGGTCGCGACGAGGAGGATTTCGAGGCCTTCGGCGACAACGTCCCCAGTGGCGAGACGGTATAAAAGAAAGGGATTGAATAGGAGACAATCATGCGCGTACTCGCAATGATCCTGGCCGGTGGATCCAGCCCCGCTCTCAGCATACTCACTGCAGACCGAGCTGAGCCCGCGATTCCCTTTGGCGGCAAATATCGAATTATCGATTTCACCCTTTCCAACTGTGTCAACTCCGGCATTTATAACGTCGGTATATTGACTCAGTACAAGCCCCGTTCCCTCAATGATCATGTCCGTGTTGGCAAGCCCTGGGATTTGGACCGGGCCGTTGGTGGCGTGCGTTTACTGCAACCCTATGTCAGCGGTGCTGGTGAGTCGGGCGCCTGGCAGCGGGGCACTGCCGATGCCGTGCGCTTCAACCTGGACTTTCTGGAGGAACAAAGAGCCGACACAGTATTGCTGCTGGCCGGTGACCATATTTACAAGATGGACTATCGTCCCTTGTTGCGTTTCCACCAGGATAGGGATGCAGACTGCACCATCGCCACGCGTTCTGTCAGTCCCCATGATGCCCACCGTTTTGGCATGGTTGGAGCAGACAATACAGGGCGTGTCATCCGTTTCCAGGAGAAGCCCAGGCGCACCACGAGCCGGCTGGCTTCCATGGGAATCTATGTGTTTAAACGAGACGCTCTGGTTTCCTGGCTGACCGGTGCGGGAGCGTGTGACGTGGATTTTGGCAGAAACGTCGTGCCGGACATGCTCGATGCCGGGCATCCCTTGTACACCTACAGCTACGATGGCTACTGGATGGATGCGGGCACTGTCCAGTCCTATTGGGAAGCAAACATGGCCTTGCTGGCAGAAACGCCCGCGCTGGATCTCTACGATCCCAGTTGGGTACTGCACACCCGCAGCGAGCAATTGCCTCCTGCCTTCACCGGCGAGCAAGCGCAGGTCGATGCCAGCCTGCTCTGCGACGGTTGCCGCGTCTTTGGACGGGTCGAACGCTCGATCATCGGTCCTGGCGCCGTGGTGGAAGCGGACACCGTAGTGAGCGACTCGATCATAATGAACCACGCCACGATCGCTGCTGGCGCCGTCATCGAACACTCTATCCTGGACAAAAGAGTGGTTGTCAACGAGGGCGCTATCGTGGGATGGGGAGATGACAGTACACCCAACCGGGCTGTGCCCAACAATCTTAACACCGGCATCACACTGATTGGAAAACGCGCCCAGATCCCGGTCGGCCTGCGCATAGGACGCAACGTGGTTGTCCGGCCCAGGACGCCCGCCTCGGCGTTTCCTGCAGAAGAGATCAGGAGCGGCGAAACGGTGTAAGGCGATGGTTAATTGGTGAATGGCGGAGGGGAAAGGGACGCGGCGACACGGCGATGGTTTGGAGCACGAAGGCGCGAAGGCTCACGCGCCAGCAGGCGTACCGTGAGGTAAGGGCACGAAGACGGCGGAGGGGAAAGGGACGCGGCGACACGGCGACACGGTGTTGGTTTGGAGCACGAAGGCGCGAAGGCTCACGCGCCAGCAGACGTACCGTGAGGTAAGGGCACGAAGACGGCGGTCAGCGGTCTTCGGTCGGGGATACGGAGATGTCGGGCACGCACCCCCTCCTTTTTGGAATTGGCGTGCAGGCGTGCTTCGACTCAAACGGTCAGACTGCTTGAGACTTTAGCGCATCAAAACGTGGTCGGAAAGGGGATCGCGGGGTTTATGCCTCACACGGTCGTCAGGTGGATAACCAATCGTCAGCAGGGCCTGAGGCTGCCACGTTTCGGGGAGATCCAGAATCTGTTGGACCAGGTCGGGGACAAAAATGGGAGCACACATCCAGCAGCCCACCAAATCGTAATGATGGGCCGCCAATAGCAGGTTCTGGCAGGCCAGCGCCACCGACTGTACACCCATCTGCCACTCAGCCTGCCGTCGTCGTTCATCGGAGTAGTCATCCATTACATCCAGAACCAGGCAGGGCAAGATCACAACCGGGGCATTCACGATGCGCGCCTCTGAGATCGCCTCGCGCCGGGAGACATCTTCGGGATCGGCGCCATCTGCCAGCAATTCGGACCGCCAACGTTTGCTCATCGCCATGGCGAGTCGCTGTCGGTTTTCGGATGACCGCAACCAGACAAACTGCCAGGGTTGCCGGTTGTGAGCCGACGGCGCCCAATGGGCAGCCTCCAGCAAACGCCACACAATTTCGCCAGGCACAGGCCTGTCGGCATAGCGCCGGACCGTGCGCCTTCCCTTGATTAACTGCCAAAACATCACTTCAGAATTGGACTGGTACTCGGTCATGGGCGTACGCGATAGATGACTATTGATAACCGCAGTTAGATCTCAGCCAGCTCGATCACCTGCCGAAGATCAGGCGTTCGATCCCCGCCGCGCGGTGCCGAGATGAACAGTGATGCCGCCGCACAGGAAAATTGCGTTGCCTTGATCAGATCCCAGTCTTGCAGCCGGCCATATATCTCGGCAGCCTTGAAGACATCCCCAGCCCCAGTTGTATCCACCGTCCGGACGTGATAAGGTTCCACAGTATGGGGCCGACTGTCGCAATCGACAGCCAACACCGGATTCTTGCCCTGGGTGACAACAATCTCGCCCGCGCCGGCGCGTTGCAGGTCGAGCACGTGGTCGTAGGTGTAAACGCCGGGAAAATAGCGGTTCAAAAAATCTCTTGAGATGACGATCAGATCGCTCAAGCCTGCCAGGGGATAGTCAGGCCAAATGGCGTCGGCAGACACCACCGGGCGTCCCAGACGCCGGGCAATCATGGCCGCCTGATCGCGCTCGGCCTTGCCATAGACATCGACGCTGAGCAGCCTGGCCTTTTTCATCATCTCCTCGGTTAGCGACGATTTTGGCGCCTCGTCGAACCAGTAGCCGAGGATGCTGCGCTCTCCATCGGGGGTCACCAAAATGCGACAGAAGGGGGTTTGAACGTCCGCGCGCTGGACCAGATAACGGGTATCAACCCCGGGAAAAGCTGCGAGTTGATCGACGATGAAATGTCCCCAGAAATCCTTACCGATGGCATTACCCACCACTGCAACACGAAGACCCCATCTGCTCAACACCTCTGCGACGACAAGGGCCTCCCCTCCCAGTCGACGCATCTCCTGCTGAACGTGGCTGTCTCGTCTCGGGTTGGGCAGATAGGGCACGTAGATCAGGTTATCGGCGCTGATGGTGCCATAACAGAGAACGTCGAATTTTATCTCACCGGACGACATTGCAAATCTCCACTTTCACCCCATGCCGGCAGCCACGATCTCTCGGTCGGCGCCCCGCTCGATTTCCCAGGGATAGAGTACCCAGGCATCGGTCACGGCCCCGAAGTAATCCGGTGCCGCGTCACGAAACATGCTTTCGGCTGGCTTATAGTGCAACACTGTCAGTTCCGGGTTTCCGCCTACTGTCTCCACCCTGGATTTGACAGTCATGATCGTGCGACCTGAGCTCCAGACATCATCTACCACCAGAGTTCGCCGGCCCCGTAGCAGAGAGTCTCCGGGAAACTGGAGAAAGGTGGGCCACGCCAGGCGTTTCTGAACTCCGGTGTGAAATTCGACTGCCGCCGTCAATATCTCTTTGATGCCAAGCGCTTCACTGAGAATACCTCCAGGTACGATGCCGCCGCGAGTGATCATTAACAGGGAGTCAAAGGTTCCTACGAACTGGGGCAATAATTCCTCGATCACGCGGTCCACATCCGACCAGGACAACACTTCCTTGCGCACAGGTTAACTCCTTGCCACCTTGATGTCCAGCTGGACGGCCAATGCTTGCAGTTCCCGACGCTGCTGATCAGTCAGTTCGATCATGGGAGGACGTACAGCGGTCGGCTCGAGATTGCCGTAGAAGGATACGAGAAACTTTGTCGCGGCCCGCATGGGAAAATCGGAAAGCCATCCCCGCACGGTATCAAGTTGACCCTGGACCTCCGACGGATCCTGGCCATCCTGGATAGCCCGTCTTACCGCCTGAATCAAATTCGGTGTTATGTTTGCCGCGGCTGAAATGGTTCCGCTGACGCCTGCCGCATAGACGTCGCTGGCCAGGTAATCGCTACCGGCAAAGACCTTCAGTTCGGGAAAGTCAACGTTCCAGTGAAGAACACTGTCCAGATCGCCGGAGGAATCCTTGATGCCAGCGACGCAGCCGGGATGGGAACTGGCCAGACCACCAACCACGGAATCCGCGATGGGTACGGCACTCATCTGGGGAAAGTGATAGAGCAGCAATTGTTGCCCCGGTTGCAGCGCGCCATCACAGAGCCGTTGGTAGTAGATTAAAACGCCTTGCGGGGAGACATTTTTGAAGTAGAAGGGAGGAATCACCAGGACAGACAGGGCACCCGCTGCCAACGCGGCGCGGGTCAGTTCGATCGTATCGGTCAGACTGGCACAGCCCGTGCCGGGCACCACAGCCAGGCCATCGGCAGCGTCCACAACCGTATCGACGACAGCCAGGCGCTCGGCAACACTCAAGGAGGGACCTTCTCCATTGGTGCCCAGGGGCACAACGCCATCACAACCCATGGCGCGCAAAAAGGCCAGATGTCCCCGTATCCAACTGTGATCCACAGCACCCGTTTGCCGATCGAAGGGTGTAACTGAGGCGGCGAATACGCCGCTAAGTTCTGCCATCTCAGATCCTTAGCCTGCTACGTTGGGCCATCCGGCCACCAATCAAGCCGCCGAGCACCTGCATGAGGAATCCGGCAATCTCGACAACCGTCAAACCAGTTGAAAAAAGGTTAAGAACGAGTCCAATCAGGCCAACCGTAAGGCCAACTAAAAATCCATGCATGATCGGCTGCCGCTCAGCCCGCGTGGCCACCCGATAGGCAGCCCCCACAGTTGCCAACGATACCAAAAGGGTCAGCGCCGGCACAAAATCGCGCGATTGATCCAGGACCAGGATCCGGGCGAAAAAAGCAATCGCCAATCCCAGAAGCCACACGTAGACCGAGTGCAGGATCACACCTGACCAATTAATCTCTCGCCAATCCACCGATCCCATGCCGGACTCCCAATCGCACAGCATCTCAAAGATGCCAGGCATTGTACCATACTCCCATCGGATGCCAAAGCAAGATTGCTTTGACGGGTATATTTTGGAGGCTGCCAACGGTGTCGAAATGTGTTATAATCTAAAAAGAAATCACCGTTCGAAACACAGGTCCGGACACCCATGTTCGACTGCAGAAAGGCTCCCCGATCATGATACGGGCAAACAGAAAAGACAATCATCGATCTACAGGAAGAGCGTCAATAAACACGCTCATTATTATGTTCACGTTGTTCCTGATCGCTGCTCTCGCTGCTTGCACAGGTATTGAGCCAGTTCAGCCCCCCCTGATCTCCACAACGGAGCCCTCCCAGCCGGTGGAAAAGAAGTTGGATGACCAGTTGCGGGACCTGTTGCGTGCCCAGGACATCACCTCTCTTGACCCGGGACCCTCACCCGAGCCAGGTAAAGTGGCATTGGGACAGGCCCTTTTCTTCGACAAGGAATTGAGCGGAAACCGAGACATCTCCTGTGCCACCTGTCATCATCCCACCCTGGCAGGCGGCGATGGGATTTCCCTGTCCGTTGGCACGGGAGGGTTTGGCCTGGGTACCGAACGCCGCAGAGGCACCATGCGGGGAATCATCCCGCGCAATGCTCCAGAGATATTCAACCGAGGTGCGCCCGAATGGCACACCATGTTCTGGGATAGCCGTGTTTCGACCACGCTGCACGGTGGATTCACGATGCCCGCCGAAATCGACAGCGCCATCTATCCCGCCGGGTTGGATAACGTAGTGGCGGCTCAAGCCATGTTTCCCGTCACCTCCCGCGGTGAGATGCGCGGCGACCTGCGCGATGTGGACGTGCATGGCAACATCAACGAACTGGCGGTGCCCAGGGATGACGATCCCCACGAGACCTGGCAAACGCTGATGACACGCTTGATGGCCATCGACGAGTACCGCAGCCTGTTCGCGGATGCTTACCCGCAGCTTGCACCTGAGGATTTGGGTTTCCAGCATGCCGCCAATGCCATCGCGGCCTTTGAGATCGGCGCATTTACCCTGCTCGATGCTCCCTGGGATCGCTATCTGGGCGGCGATGACACCGCGCTGAGCGAGGACGCCAGACAGGGCGCCATACTCTTCTACGGCAAGGCTCGCTGTTCCGAATGCCATAGCGGTAATTTAATGACCGATCAAAAGCACCACAACGTTGGCATTCCCCAGATTGGCCCAGGCAAGGGACGCGAAAACCGTTACGTAGATATGGGTCGCGCCCGCGAAACTGACGATCCCTCCGACGAGTTCGCCTTCCGAACACCGCCCTTGCGCAATGTGGCAATCACCGGGCCCTGGATGCACAACGGTGCCTACACCAGTCTGGAATCCACGGTTCGCCATATGCTCGATGCCAGGGAAATGCTGGAAACCTACGATCCGTCACAGCTCTCCATCGACGTGTTAAGCGAAACTGAACTCAAGGAGGAGATTGTCCAACGGATCAGCGCTTCCCTCGACCCAATAATCAAAAAAACCGTCCAGTTGAGCGACGAGGAAATCGCCAAACTCACGGCCTTCCTGCAGTCCTTGACAGATCCTGCTGCGGTTGACCTCTCCCATCTGGTGCCTGAAAGCGTACCCAGCGGTCTTCCTGTGGCAGACGGACCAACCGCGCCAACCATGTTCCGGCGTATTACTGAGGAGGCAGGAATCAGAATGCCTCACCGGCCAGGTTACCAGATCACAGGACAGGCCTGGGGAGATGTGAACAATGACGGGTGGTTAGATCTCTACCTCACCACCGGCGAAGGCGCCAACCAGCTCTATCGTAACAACGGTGATGGCTCGTTCAGCCTGTCGCCGTTGAACAGCCAGGTCGCCCTGTCCGAGCACGACAGCGGCGGTGCACTCTTTGCAGACTACGACAACGATGGATGGAGCGACCTCTACGTGTTGGGCCGGGGACCTAATATTCTTTTCCACAATGAGGAAGGGCTGGGTTTTACAGACGTTACGGCTGATGCAGGCGTTGGCGGCGACAAGACCAGCAAATCGGCTACCTGGGGGGACTTCGACAGCGACGGCAATTTAGACCTCTATGTCGTCAACTGGTCATGCATTCCTCGCTGTGCCCATCCCCTTGAGGGTGAGCCAGATAGCCTCTATCACAACAATGGCAATGGTACCTTCACCGACATCACCGATGCGCTCCGTATTCGCCGGCGAGGAGCCGGTTTTGTAGCAACCTGGACCGATTACGATAACGACGGCGATCTGGACCTCTACGTGGTCAACGACGAGTTTGCTGCGCCGGTGGGCAACCAGATGTGGCGCAATGACGGTCCAGGCTGCGCGCCGCTTGCGTGGTGTTTCAGCGAGGTATCGGAGCAGGCCGGAAGCGATGCGCGGGTAATGGGCATGGGCCTGACGGCCGACGATTTCGACGGCGATGGGCACATCGACTACTTCGTCTCCAATGCGGGTCAGATGGTACTTCTGCGCAATCGTGGCGACGGTACCTTCGAAAACGTGGCAGAGCAGACCGGCGTCGCACTGGAACCATCTGCCATTGGCTGGGGTGCCCTTTCCTTCGACTGCGACAACGACGGCTTTCGGGACATCTACCTGGCGACCATGGCCCGGCGCGCCAGGGTCAGTCCCTTCAATCCCCTCTTCCACAACCAAGGGGATGGCACCTTCGTCGAAATGGGGCACAGCAGCGGCGCTGACGACCCTGGTCCCAGCGTAGGCCTGGCAGCAGCCGACTACGACGGAGATGGCTGGGTCGATCTGGTCGTGGGCAATTACAACCGGGGTTACGAGCTTTTCCACAACGAATCGGCGACTGACAGCCTGAACCATTGGCTGGCGCTCAAGCTGGTCGGGGATGGCCCCGTGAACCGGGATGCGGTGGGAACGAGGGTGTTGCTCACCACCGATGACGGACGCCAGCAGACACAGGAGGTTCGTAGCGGCATTGGGTTGGGTGGCGGCAGCACCTTGACGCTGCACTTCGGCCTGGGCCAGGCCGGGCTTGATCAGGTCGCGATCCTGTGGCCCGACGGCACACACCAGGTACTCGTGGAGTTGGCTCCGGACAGGGCCTACGAGGTTCGCTATGGGAACCTCGCGAGGCCTCTGGAACAACACCAGGTGGAGTGACATGTACTCATAACCGTCATGCCCGCGCACGTCAGCACGTGAGCTAGACGATGCGTGAGCTAAAGCGATTCCTGATAGAGACCAGGAGTTTGCCAGCAGCATCGCCGCTCGTGTGGCCACCTTCAAACCCCTGTCTTCAAAGTGGTATCACTTTAGACGATCCGGCCTAGCACGCCAGCAGGCGGACCGAGAGGTCGGCGTACCGTGACGCTAGCAAGCGGTGCGAGAGCTAGGTAAGGCCACCGAGAGGTGTGAGGCAGGCGGGCATCCATCCGGTGGCTGGGGCAATTCGTGAATTCGCGGCCCCATTCGTGGACGGCCTTCGCGGGGAGTGACGGCAGCCATGACGCGTTATGCTGAAAACATCATGACCGTGCGAGACGGCACCGCAATAGTGCCGGTGCAGGCACTGCCGTCAGCATCGAAAAAGACACCATCAGGCAACTCCAGCTCGCCCTGCAAAGCACCCGCATTGACGGCGATCAGCACACGATCCTGCTTGAAAGCTTTCTCCGCCAGCCATAGCCCCCGTGCATCATCCAGCGCAAGAGTGACGATCTCCCCGTAGACCAATGCCCGATGCCGGCGGCGGAAACGGATCAGGCTCTTGAAATCTGCCAGCAGCTCTTTATCCTGGCTCGCTCCCCATAACATGGGATGGCGCGCCTCCTCCCGCCAGGGTCCCTTGGACCGGGGTTGGCTGAGACCAACCTCCGTGCCGTAGTAAAGAACGGGCGTGCCACCGAATGCCATCAACAATCCGACAGCCAATCGAAGTCGTCTTTTGTCGTCGCCAACCATCCACAGAAAGCGGTTCATATCGTGATTATCAAGGAAGGTCGGGCGGGAGAAGCCGGCCGGGAAAAATCGCTGTGTGCGCTCGAGGGAGGTGGCCAGCCAGCTAATAGGGTCCTCTTCCGGGTTGCGAGAGCCGACAATACGCCGGACCAGTCGGGTGAAACCGAAGTCCAGACAGCCATCCAGACGTCCGCTGTAGGTGCGCAGGGCGTCGCTACCCAGGGTCACTTCACCGAAAACCCAGCATTCGGGATCGATCTCCTTGCAATGCGCCCCAAAGGCGCTCCAAAAATCGTGGCTGGGGCCCGCAGCGTAGTCGAGTCGGTAGCCGTCGACGTGATATTCGGTCAGCCAGAAGCGCGCTGCTTCCAGCATATAAGCCCGGGCACCGGGATTGTCCAGGTCGATCTGGGGCATATTCCGGGCGGTAAAAAAGGTGCGGTAGCCATGCATGTACTCAGGCCCAAAACTGTACCATGAGCGATAGGGGCTATCGAAATCCTGAAGCGCCTCCTGAAAGGGCACAAACTCGTCGCTGGTATGGTTGGTGACAAAGTCCAGAACGATACGCAGGTTGCGCCTGTGGGCCTCCCGCACCAGCTCGGCCAGATCCTCGTTGCTGCCGAATCTCGGATCGACCCTGAAATAGTCCACCGTATCGTATCCGTGATAGGAAGTCGTCGCGAAAACCGGCGTCAACCAGATGGCAGTCACGCCAAGATCGGCGATGTAATCCAGGTGATCAATCACGCCCCGTAGATTGCCACCTGAGAACTGCTCCATCTCAGCCGGTTCCAGCCAGCGACTCCCGACCGGTGCAAAACGATCGACGAAAACCTGATAGAGAATGGCCTCTTGAGCCCACGCCGGGGTCTTGAAACGATCCACCGAGTAACCGTAGAGGGTTGGCCGTTCTATCGTGCCATCGATATTCATCTCCCGGCTCCAGTGGGAGATGGCGGGATCCTGGCTATGCCAACCCTCGATGCGATAGCGCACTTGGCTCCCTTCCGGCTGCCCGGGAATCGTGCCTCGCCATAGGTCGCTGTAGTCCCAGAAGGAGGGTTGCCATTGAGTTTCTACCCGATGCAATGGAATGGCCAAGCCATGAATCGCATCCCCTTGACTGCCCGCGGGGTCGCTGCCATCGGTAGTGACGTAGGCGGTCACGCGGTCGACCAGCACATCCCGGCCCGCGCTGACGCTGATCGTTACCGGCTGGCCGGGCATAGGATCCAGGGGATCGATATCATGCTGGTGCCGGATACCACACCAGCGGCGCCGGATGGCCTCCAGCGTATTATCATCGGCCTCCAGCCGCCCGAAGACAAAGTCCTCCATGACGGCATTTGAATCGCCTTGTTGTTCGCTCATAGAACAATCTCCATGGTCATCCGGAAAAAGAGCGAGAGCCTGGAAAACCCAGACTCTCCTCGCTGCAAAATAGGCGTTTTCGAGATCTAAATCGACAAAACGATCATGTTGACTTGTCTACATATCTACTTGTTTCCTTGTTTCCTTGTCCACCTGTCTCCCTGTCTACCCTTTGACAGCACCCACAGTCAGACCACTCTGAAGCTGATTCTGGACCAGGTAGAAGAGGATCAGGGTAGGAATAGCACCGATCAATGCCCCGGCAGCGAACTGGTTCCAGCGCTGACCATATTGATCGCCGATAAAGAGGCTGAGACCCACGGCCAGGGTATAGGTCTTATTGTCCGACAACATCACGCGAGCCAGCAGATAGTCCCCATAGGTGCTGATGAAGGTCAGAATGAACACCACCGTCAGAATCGGCCGCACCAGCGGGAAGATAATCTGGTAGAAGGTCTGGAAGTGAGAGGCCCCGTCGATCTGGGCCGACTCATCCAGTTCGCGCGGTACCGTATCAAAGAAGCCCTTCATCAGCCAGGTGTTGAATCCCATCGCGCCGCCCAGATAGACCAGTATCAGGCCGCCCAGGGTATTGAGGCCCAACAAGGGAATAACCCGGCCGATCTGCTGCAGGATCAGATACAATGCTATCATAGCGAGAACGTTGGGAAACACCTGAGCCAACAGGATCGTCTTGAGCAATCCCTGCCGGCCGCGAAAGCGAAAGCGGGAAAAGGCGTAGGCCGCAAAGGCCGACAACACGACGACCAGTACCGCCGTAATCGTCGAGACGATCAGAGAGTTCATCATCCAACGGCCGAAGGAATGCTGCGGATTGTCGAGCATGTAACGGAAATTGTCCAGGGTGGGGTTTTCCGGAATGATCTGGGTTGTATTCAGACTGCTTACCGGGTTGATCGCTGCCGAAAAAATGAAGACCACCGGAAACAGGGCGAAGGCGATAGCCAGCAGGGCAACCGCAAGGCGCCAGGCCGTGTCCAGCCTGTCCCGGTTTCTCATGCTCATTCCTGAGGAAGTTTTTCTTGCACTAGACATTTTCTGACACCTCCTCCAGCATGCCCGTGTAACGGAAGTTGAAAAGGGTAATGATGGCCACGATGACGAAGATGATGATCGAAATGGCAGCAGCCAGGCCGTAATCAGCGCCCCGGCCACCGGCGAAGGCCAGGCGATAGGTATAACTGATCAGGATATCGGTATGACCGGCCGGAGTCGCCGCGCCAGCAATGGGCGGGCCGCCCGAATTATACAGATCGATGATGGTGAAGTTGTTGAAATTGAAGGCGAAGGAACCGATCAACAGGGGTCCTACGGCTACCAGTAGCAGCGGTAGCGTGATCTTGCGGAATTGGTAGATGCCACTGGCACCATCCACTTTGGCGGCCTCGTAGATGTCCCGCGAAATACCCTGAAGGGCGCCGGTGGTGATCAGGAACATGTAAGCATATCCCAGCCAAAGATTGACGCCCAGAACGCCCACCTTGGCCCAGAAGGGATCGGTGAACCAGCCTGGGTTCCACTGGGTACCGATAACGCCCAGGACCGGGTTAAGTAGCCCTCGCCAGATCAATACACTGATGAAGGGTGGCAGGGCATAGGGCACGATCATCAACACCCGGATCGCCCGCTGGAAGGGCATATCAGGTTTGTTCATAACCAGGGAATAAAAAAGCCCAAGCGCAAAGGTCAGGAATACACTGAAGAAGGCCCAGATAAAGGTCCAGATGAAGATAGTGGAAAAAGGACCCCGGATCGCCGGATTGGTAGCAATCCGCGTGAAGTTCTCAGCTCCAATAGTCACAGGGAAGCCGGGACGCAATTGATCGCCATCCTCCGCTGTGAAGGTGCCTTCGACATTGTAGTAAATCAGGCCCGTTTCCTGATCGACCATGGTATCGTTTTCCGCGTCGTACTCGTATTTCTGCTCCGTTTGGGTGGCAGTATTGATCCCGGTTACCTGGACCCCCCCATCGGCAGGTCCGTATGTATGTCCTTGCAATTCAGGCAAGGTAACCAGCTTCTGGTTGGCTGGAACACGCGTATAGCCTTCGATGGACAGAGGAGCTCCATTGGCATCCAATTCTCCTATGCCCGGCACCTCCTCAGCCGGCGCGTAGTTGCCCTCCGAGTCGGCAAAATAGGTATCGCCCTCTTCGTCCACCAGCCAAAGGGCGATATTGCCATCAGCATCCCGGTAGGCAGTCCATCCATAGGTTGGGGCACCTTCGGGAACATAGGTGCGGCTCTCGATCTGCTGGATTGCCACGGGCTTCTCAACCAGGTGACCATCACCGTAGTTGGTAAACGCGGTGAAAACTGTAAAGATCACAGGATAGATATGCATCATGATCATAAACGCCAGACCGGGCATGATCCAGCGCAAGGGCATGGCATCGGTGCGCAGGAAAACCACATTGATTGCGATCACCACCAGGGTCACCGTGATGGCGAATCCCGCACCCCCGCTGAACCAGAGTTGCCAGACAAAGGAAATTGTCAGGGCATCCAGCAGCATCAGCAGGCCGAAACGGATGAGGATCTTGGGCAAACTATCACCCAGGGATGAAAGCGGTGATGGCATTCGTCCCTGGTTTTCAGTCGTGGAGACATTGGCCATGGTTTTGCCTCCTGGCAAAGAAAAAGGGGGGCACGATGGCCCCCCTTTTGGGGAAGTTAGTTGCCTGCTATGGCGTCGCGTACCTGTTGGGCCGCGGTGGCGGCAGCCTCCTCAGGTGTGGCTGCACCCTGGAAGACCAGGGTAATGGCATCACCCCAGGCACCCCAGACCGAACCCATCTCGGGGATGGCGGGCATTGGCTGGGCATGCTCACCAGCGGCGGCGAAGGCGGCGATATCGGCATCCTCGACGACATCGCGCACCGGCAGGAAGGCCGGGGGTCGCGGGTCTTCATCGAAGATCTGCTGCATCACCTCAGGAGTAGCGATGAACTCGGTCAGGAAAGCCTCAGCGATAAGCTTGTTGTCGCTGAAGTTGTTGACCATGAAACCCTGGGTACCCAGGAAGGGGCTGGCATTCTCAGCCGCGCCGGGCAGCGGCACAATGGCATAAGGAATGCCGGCCTCGCGGAAGCGTGGCAGCGCCCAGGGGCCGGTGGTGATCATGGCTGCATCACCCGTCTCGAAGAGCACATGGGCTGCTTCCCAGTCCACATCGGGACTAAGGTGACCTGCTTTGACTGCCTCGTCCGCCCAGGTCAACGCGGCAATAGCGCCCTCGCTGTCCAGTCCCACATCGGAAGGATCGTAGCTGCCCTGGTCATCGGTGCCGAAAATATAGCCGCCGTAGGAGGTCAGGTTGGGCTGGAAATGGTAGGCATCGTTGGGGAAGAGCACGTAACCCTGCTTGACCGTGCCGGCTTCCTCAAGTGCCGCGGCCATCTCGATCACCTCGTCCCAGGTCTCCGGTGCCTTCTCGACCAATTCGGGGTTGTAGACAAAGGCCGGGTTTTCGGTGGCGTATGGCATACCCACCAGTTCACCGTTATAGGTGAAACCATCGATGGCAGGCCCGAAGAACTGATCTGCCTTGGCGCCCAGGTTAATGGGGGCCACCAGATCGTTCAGATAGAGCTCGCCAAGCCAGTCGTGGGCACCGATGAAAATATCGGGACCCTCGCCAGCCGGTCCGGCCAGCTTAACCTTGTCCCTGATGTCACCGAAGCCGACCTCGGAGAGGACCAGCTCGACGCCCAGGTCGTTGAGGGCCTTTTCCTTGAGGGGTTCGAGAGCAGCCATGCGCTCCTTGTCGGCCCAGATGGAGAGTTGGGCAGAGGCCGCGGCCGGTTCCTCGACAGGCGCCTCGGTCGGTTCGGCTTTTTCTGGTTCTGGTTCGGGTTCAGGTTCAGGTACGGGGGTATTAGTAGGCTCCTCAACAACAGGAGCGGCGGGTTGTTCAACCTCGGGAGCTGTGGTGGGCTCTGCCGCAGGGCAGGCAGCCAGAAGCATGGTGGCGACCAACAGGACCATCAGTCCAATCAGCCTGGTTCGACGTGACATTGAATGTTCTCCTTTTTCGATTGTAGAAATGTTCCAAAATAAAAGGCAACCCGATTTCCGTCGGTATACCTACTGAGAAGGCCTCAGGCGCGTACCGATTGAAGAGCGGGTCTCCCAACCAATGGAGCACTGTTCCCTTGAACAGCGATCTTTGCTGTGGATATCCAGATGAGATACCCCTGGACAATTAAATGGCCGTCAGAGGATGCCTGGGCAAGCCAGCTGACGGAACGTTGGATGAAGGCCCAGCGCTGCAATAGCGGCAGGCACTCGTTGAAGATTACCGGCATTATATGGTTCGCAAAGTTAATTGTCAAACTTGTCCCCCGGTCGGATGGCGAAACAGGTCGCGCGCCTGTTGCCCGCAGATGAACGAGCAGTTGCGGTACATTCTCCGGTGTCACTGCATTGAGATTGCGAAGCACGCCTGTCGGCGGGAGACTTCTGTCAAACCAGCCCGCGACAAGGGTTCTGCCAGGCTCCACTCCCCTGTGGTATAATCGCGGCATGAAACTACAGGATGGTGCCCGGCACCTGGGAATCGATCTTTCGTCGACGCAACTGGAGGCTTTCGACCTTTATCGCGCCGAACTGTTGGCGTGGAACCAACGTTTCAACCTGACCGGGATCACAGACCCGGACGAGGTCGACACCAAACACTTTCTCGATTCCCTCTCTGTGTTGGTGGGGCTGACCCGAATCGACGGCAGGTCTGTGGCCGATCGGTTGGGGTCAGTTGCCAGGGCTGTTGACGTGGGCGCCGGCGCAGGGTTTCCCGGATTGCCGCTCAAGCTGGTCTGGCCAGGCTTGAAGCTCACCCTGGTTGAGTCGACGGGAAAAAAGTGCCGGTTTTTGACCCATATCGTCCAGCAGATGAAGCTGCAGGATGTCACGGTGGTCCAGGCGCGGGCAGAAGATTTTGGACAGGGAGAGGGCAGGGCCAGCTTCGACCTGGCCTTCGCGCGGGCGGTGAACCGGTTGCCGATATTGTTGGAGTACACACTGCCATTGCTGCACCGGGGCGGCTATCTGATAGCGCAAAAGGGCCGCGACCCCCAGGAAGAGGCCAGCGCTTCCGATCATGCCCTGCGCACCCTTGGCGGCGAGGTGCAGGATATCCTGCCGGTCACGGTTCCCGGACTGGACGCCCAGCGCACGTTGATCACGGTCGCCAAGGTGCGCAAGACACCCCAGGAGTATCCACGTCGCCCTGGCATGCCGAAACAGCAGCCGCTTTAGGTGTGGACGCGGGGACGCGGGGATGCTGAGACGCGGGGACGCGGGGACACGGGGACGCTGAGACGCGGGGACGCTGAGACGCGGGGACGCGGGGACACGGGGACGCAGGGACGCGGAGACGCGGGGACACGGGGACGCT